>NZ_JBGUAX010000011.1 GCF_041821065.1 Egicoccus sp. AB-alg2
GCTAGTCACCGCCACTCCCCGATCCAACGAAGCGCCGCCGATGGACACGGACGGGGGCGAGGGCCGGTCAGGCCGGCAGTTCCTCGTGTCCCGGTGCCAGGTCGTGGCGCAGCACGCGTTCCGGCCGTGGCGCCAGGCCATGGCCGAGCACTTCGCGGCCGAGCCACTCCGCGACGTCGTGCCGCAACACACGCCGGTCACGGCGCCGGTAGAGGCGGCCCTCGTCCGGCTGCGGCAGCCCGTGCAGCCGCCCCGTGCGGGCGACCTCTTCGAGGCAGCCCACCAACACCTCGGCTCCCAGGCGCGCGCAACGCGCCATCAGGGTGGTCTCGTCGTCACCTGGCTCGATCGCCGGGAAGGCATGTGCGAGTAGCGGTCCCGTGTCGATGCCGCGATCGACCCGGTGGATCGTCAATCCGATGCCGTCGGCGTCAAGCTGGCGTAGGGCATGGAACAACGTGTGCTCACCGCGATAGGCGGGGGCGACACCGAGGTGCACGTTGACGGTGCCGATCGTGGGAACCGCCAGGATGTCGTCGCGCAGGATCGGCGCCCCCGACAGCACCAGGACGTCGGGTCGCAGTCGCGAGACCAGCTCCACGCCGGGGCGAGCGTTGAGTTGCGTCTCGTCGATCGTGGCAACCGGCAGGGCACGGCGGGACACGACATCTGGCAGCAGGCGCTTCAGTTCGCGCTCGCGATGCCGCTCCTGCCGGCGGTACCAACTCCTTCGCGCGCCACTGATCGGTGCTCGAGCCACCCTTACCAGCCGATCACGCGTCGACGGGTCGGGAGGATCGACAGGGCGCACGACGGCCGTCGCGGGCCACCGCTGCTGCAGGCGGCCCACGATGTGGCGGTCGACGACCGCGCAGCCACTGATGACGACGACGTTCATGCCGGCTCCAGTGACCGAGGTGCAGCCGAGTCTTGCAGCAGAGGCGCGGGGTGCCCGGGACACCTGCCCCTCGTCGTGCGGCTACCACCTCCGCATTCTGCAGCCACGTGTCGAGCCGGGGACCGATGTGCCGAAAGCCGCGAGTATCGTCCTGCAGCGCGCCTACGAGGCCGCACTGCGTAACCGTTCCGTACGGAACGCCGTGTACGGCGAGTGGAACAAGCAGGCGTTCACCGACGTCTTCGAGCACGAGAAGATGCTGGCCGATCGCGTGCGGGTCGACGCGTACGCGCAAGCCATCGACCGTCTCGTCGGGCCGACCGACGTGGTCGTCGACCTCGGCACGGGCACCGGCATCCTCGCCATGCTGGCCGCACGCCGTGCCAGACGCGTGTATGCGATCGACCACTCGCCCTTCATCGACGTGGCCGAACGGATCGCGGCCCACAACGGCTTCACCAACATCACGTTCGTCCAGGAGCACAGCACGACGTTCCAACCGTCGGAGCCCGTCGACGTGGTCCTGCACGAGCAGATGGGCGACGAACTGCTCAACGAGAACATGCTGGACAACCTCCTCGACCTCAAACAACGGGTCGTGGCCGAGGACGGCCGCATACTGCCGGGTCGCTTCGAGTTCTTCGTCGAGCCGGTCGCGCTCGTCGAGGATCGGCAGGTGCCGTTCCTGTGGGACATGCAGGTCCACGGGATCGACTTCGGTTTCCTGCGCGGTGACCCGGCCGTGTCGGCGAACACCCGGAAGTCCTACGGTTACCGGCGGGTGTCCACGGGTGACGTCGCGCACTCGCTCGGGGTGCCGGCGCCGGTGCTGAGCTTCGACCTCGCCACCTTGCACCAGGTCGACGAGGTGCCTCGGGATCTCACCGTGCCGCGGCAGGTGACCACCGACGGCTGGTTCGACGGCTTCTGCATCTGGTTCCGGGCGCACTTCGACGACCGGACCGTCCTCAGCACCTCGCCGCTGGAGGCGCGCACCTCGTGGACGAACCGGCTGGTGCGGACACCGCGCCGCAAGGTCGGCGCCGGCGAGACGATCCGGTATCGCGTGCAACTCCACGACCTGGTGCGCCCTGGGACGTGGACGATCGCAGAAGAGGACGGCTGACAGCGCGTCTTCCGGCCCGGGACGGCCGTACGTGGCAGCGGTGCCAGTGGGTCGTCTAAGCGTCATGGTCACGGTGAGCGAGAACCCGGAGGAGTCGACCAGTGGCGAGTTGTGAGGTCTGCGGCAACGACTACGACAAGGCGTTCGAGGTGCATGCGGCCGGAGCCGTCCACGTCTTCGACAGCTTCGAGTGTGCGATCCACCGCATGGCACCCATCTGCGAGCACTGCGGCGTCAAGGTGATCGGCCACGGCGTCGAGGCGGGCGGTCAGTTCTTCTGCTGTGCCCATTGCGCTCGGCACGAGGGCGTCGGCGAAGAGGTCGCCGACCGCGCCTGAGGCGGGTCCGTGCGTGCCCCGTTCGGGGACCTGCTGGCGTTCCGCGCCGATCGCCTGGCGTTCCTGACCCGGCTGGCGCGCGAACGCGGCGACGTCTCGACGTTCCGCATCGGCCCGTACCGGGTCTGGCAACTGGCACACCCGGACCTGGTCCGGGGGGTCCTGGTGACGCACGCGGCGAGGTTCCGCAAGGGCCCGGTGCTGCAGCGGGCGAGGATCGTGCTCGGTGACGGCCTGCTGACGGCCGAAGGAGCGCACCACCGCCGTCACCGGCGACTGCTGCAACCCGCGTTCCACCCGCAGCGGGTGCACGAGTACGCGACCACGATGGTCGACCGCGCCGAGCGCACCACACGCACGTGGCAGCCCGGCAAAGCGGTGGACGTGCACGCCCAGGCGGTGCGGATGACGCTGGCGACCGCCGGCGCCACGTTGCTGGGGACGGACGTCGAGGCGGACGTCGACCTGGTCCAGTCGGCGATCGACGACCTGCTCAGCGCCTACCGGCTCGCCTTCGTGCCGTTCGGCTGGCGACTCCAGCACCTGCCCGTCGGCCCACCGCGGCGCCTGCGCCGGGGACGCCGCGCCCTGCACGGCCTCGTGGACCGCGCCATCGCCGACCGGCGTACGAGGCGCGAGGACCGAGGCGACCTGCTGTCGACGCTGGTGCTGGCCGACGAGCAGGACCGACTGACCGACGACGAGATCCGCGAGGAGGCACTCACGCTGCTCCTCGCCGGACACGAGACGACCGCCAACGCGCTCGCGTTCGCCCTGCACCTCCTCGCCAGCGATCCCGCCCTCCAGGACCGGGTGCACGAGGAAGTCGACGGCGTGCTGGCGGGTCGGCCGCCGACGGCGGACGACCGCGAGCGTCTCCCCGTGTGCCGTGGCGTCTTCGCCGAGGCCCTGCGTCTGTTTCCGCCATCGTGGGCGATGGGGCGCCAATGCATCGAGGACCATCCGCTCGACGGTCACACGATCCCCGTCGGCGACCTCGTCGTGCTGCCGCAGTGGGTCGTGCACCAAGACCCGCGATGGTGGGAGGACCCGACCCGCTGCGATCCCGACCGCTGGACGGCCGATGCGCCGACGCGGCGTCCGCGGTTCGCCTACTTCCCCTTCGGGGGCGGGATCCGCCAGTGCATCGGCGAGGGCTTCGCCTGGACCGAGGGGGTGCTGGCGCTCGCGTCGATCCTTCGTCAGTGGCGCCTGGGTCCGGTGACGGAGCGGCCGTTGGCGCTCGAGCCCTTGATCACCCTGCGACCACGCAACGGCGTCTGGCTGCGCCCCCGCCTGCGCGACGCATGAGCGAAGCCCCCGACACGGTCGGGGGCTTCGAGAAGTGGGGCGTGCAGGAATCGAACCTGCGACCTCTTGCGTGTCGAGCAAGCGCTCTAGCCGACTGAGCTAACGCCCCGCAATGGCTCGCGAGCGGACGAGCCGCTCGCGCGGCGCGAACGGTACCCACGCCCGGGGACGGAGGCAAACCTGTGGCCGGCTGCGCACCATCCCTGCCGAAGTGGCGTCGCCGGCCCTCCGTCGGCTCTGGACGCGAGGCGTACCGTGGGGACGGCGACCCCTCCTAGGCTGCGGCCTCGAACGCCGTTCGTCCACGGCCCGGAGCCACGACCGATGTCGACGCCGATCTTCGACCGTGACCGTGATCGCGTCGTCGCGACCGCCCTCGCCCGCGGACCGTGGGACCCGGATCACTGCCACGGTGGCGCGCCGGCGGCCCTGCTGACGGCCCTGATCGACGCGCTGCCGACGGCCGTCCCCATGCAGGTCGTGCGCCTGACCTTCGACCTGTTGCGACCGGTGCCGCTGCGCCCGCTCGACGTCCACACCCGCATCGTTCGCGACGGCAAGCGGGTCCAGCTCGCCGAAGCGTGGCTGACCGGTGCGGGTGGCGTGGAACTGATGCGCTGCCGGGCCCTCAGGCTCCGCGTCGGCGAGGTCGACCTGCCTGGCGATGCCGTGGTCGATGTGGCGCCGCCGGTCATCGGCCCGGAGGAACTCCCCCGCCTGACGGGTCGCGACGACTGGGAGGCCGACGGGTTCTGGCGCGCCGTCGACGTGCGGATGGTGTCCGGGGTCCTGGGCGAGGCTGGCCCCGGCACCGCCTGGTTCCGGGTGGTGGCCCCGCTGCTCGACGGGGTGGCGCTGACCCCCACCGCGCGGGTCGCGGCGGCCGCCGATTTCGGCAACGGCATCGGCTCGCCGCTGGAGATGGGCCCCTATCTGTTCGTGAACCCGGACCTGACCGTCCACCTCGACCGCCAACCAGACGGCGAATGGGTCGGCCTGGCCGCCGCGTCGGTGGCGCAATCGACGGGCAACGGCCTGACGTCCTCCACGATCTACGACCTGGGCGGCCGGATCGGCGTGGCGGCACAGAGCCTGTACGTCGACGTCACCAACTGACGACCGGCGCGCGGCCGACCCACGCCGCCTGCTCGGCCTCGTCGAGGAGGAAGGCCGCGAGGTCGGCGCGCCCGAGCGTGACGCGTGCCCGCCACCCACCCGCGCGACGGTCGTGACGCCACCTCGGGCGGCGGCGTCGACCAGTCGGGGCACACGCACGACCGTCACCTGCAGGTCGGCGGCCTGCAGCGTGCGGACCGCCGCCTCGCCGTCCTCGAGGAGTTCGCGTTGCAGCAGCGACATGACGCCGCGGATGGCCCGGTCGGGCAGCTTGGGGGTGTCACCGGGCTGGCGGACCCCCGCCCCCGTGAGCCACACGAGGCGCTTCACCCCGTGGCGCTGCATCGCGGGCACCAGCGCGCGGCTCACCTGACGGCGCAGGTCCTCCGGCGAGCCCTTGACCGGCCCCGAAACGTCGATCACGGCCTCGGCGCCGTCCACGGCACGCGCCACGGCCGTCGCATCCGTGAGGTCGCCCCGGAACAGGGTGAGTTCCTCGGACCCGGGCAGGACGGCGGACGCCTTGTCGGCATCGCGCACGAGCGCGCGGACCTCGTGGCCACGCAGGAGCGCCTGCCCCACCACCTCGACGCCCGTGCGGCCGGTGGCACCCAGCACGGCGAGTCGCATCTCGCCTCCTTTCGTCAAGTTGCTTGACGGTAAGCCGACCACGTAGCTTTCGTCAAGCCACTTGACGAAAGACCGCGATGCCGTCCCCACTGCCACCGGGTCGCCTCGCGGCCGAGCTCCTGCTCGCCAGCCGCTGGTTCGACGACGCCTTGCGTGCCCGTCTGGCCGCGGAAGGGTGGCCGCCGGTGACACCGACACGCTCGCGGGCCTTCCTCGCGATGTCCGGTGGCCCCGCACGCATCAGTGATCTCGCGCGCGAGCTGGACATCACCCGCCAGGCCGCGCACCAGCTCGTCGACGGCCTGGAGGCGGACGGCCTGGTGACGCGCCGGCCGGATCCGACCGACCGACGGGCGCAGACCGTCGATCTGACGACTGCGGGCCGGGACCTGGCACGGGCCGCCGGCCGCATCCTGCCAGCGTTGGAGCACGAGTTGTCCGACCGGATCGGGAGCGACGCCGTTGCGGCCCTCCGCGACGCACTGGCCCGTGACCGGGGCCCCGCACCCGGCTGACGGACGTACGAGCCGCGCGCGCTCCGTCCGAGCAGGACGTCGGACACCGCACGCGCCCGTCGTCGCGTGAACCGTCGCCGACCTTGCCGCTGTATCGACGGTCGAGGACCGATCGAGAGGCACGAAGATGCGATGCAGGGCACCGATTCTGATCGCGGCGGTCACCACGGTGCTGGTCCTGGCCGCCTGCGCCGACGACCCGGCCGCCCCGGGCGACGACCCCGCCGCGACGGGTGACGACCCCGCCGCGACGGCCGGCGAGGAGGACGCGGCCGCGGAACCGGATGCGGCCGACCCCGATGAGCCGGCGGCCGCCGACACCGGAGCGGAGTCGACGGGGCCGGCCGAGGTCGCCGTCGCCGCGACCGACCTGGGCGACGTGGTCGTCGACGCGGAGGGCATGACCCTGTACCTGTTCCTCCCCGACGAGCAGGGCCCGAGTACGTGCACGGACGCCTGCGCGCAGGCGTGGCCACCGCTGGTCACCGATGGTGAGCCCGTGGCCGGTGACGGGACCGACGAGGCACTGCTGGGCACGACGGAGCGCGACGACGGCAACGTGCAGGTCACCTACGACGGTTGGCCGCTCTACTACTGGCAGGGTGACCGTGAGCCCGGGGACGTGACGGGCCAGAACGTCGAGGAGGTCTGGTTCGTGGTCTCCCCCACCGGCGAACCGGTGATGCAGGCGGCCGACACCGGAGACGACCGGTCCGGATACTGACCGACATGGGTATGGCCGGTCCGACGGGTGAGGCGGGGTTGCTCGCCGAGGTCGCCGCGGGTGACCAGCGGGCGGCGGCGGCGCTGTACGACGCGTACGCCGGCCCGCTCTACGGGTTCGGGCTGCAACGCCTGGGCGACCGGGAACTCGCCGAGGAGCTCGTGCAGCGGGTGCTGCTCACGCTGTGCCGACGCGCCGACCGCTACGACCCCGGGCGCGGGCCGGTGCGCGCCTACGTGTTCGCGATCGCCGGGTCGACCGTGGTGGACCTGCGACGCGAGGCGGCACGCCGACCGTCGCCGACCGCGACGATCGCCGCGATCGAGGACGCACCGGACACGGCCGACCGTGTCGTGGCGGCCGCGACGGTGCGCGCCGCACTCGAGAGGCTCGGCGACGAGCACCGACGGGTCCTCGAACTCGCCTACCACCGTGGCCTCACGCAACGGGAGATCGCCGAGGTGCTGGAGTTGCCGTTGGGCACGGTCAAGTCGCGGACCTACTACGCGCTGCGCGCCTTCCGGCTGGCCTGCGAGGAGCTGGGGGTGACGCCATGAGCCGCGGCTGCCCCGACCGACTCGGCGACCTCGGCGCGTACGTCCTCGACGGGCTCGCCCCCGAAGAGCGCATCGGCGTCGAGGCACACCTCGCCCACTGCCCCGGCTGCCGTGCGGAGCTCGCCGAACTGCAGCCGCTACCGCACCTGCTCGCACTGGCGGAGAACGCGCCTCCGCCGCCGCCGGCCGACCTCCGCCACCGCGCCCTCGCGGCAGCCCGTCCGCGGCCGCGCGTCCGATGGCCGGCGGCCGCGGTCCTGGTGTTCGTGGCCGTGCTCGGCGGCGCGACGGTCGCCGGACTCGACGACACGACGACGCCTGACGGGCTCACCGTCGCGGTGCCCGCCGAACCCGCCGTCGGCGTGGTCGGCGAGGCGAACCTCGCCCAGGTCACGTCCGGCGTGCAGCTGCACCTCGACCTGCGCGGCCTGCAGCCGGCGGACGACGGCTACTACCACGCGTGGCTCACCCGCGGCGATCGGCGCGTGTCCGCGGGGACCTTCGTGGCCGGCGACGGTGGCCACGCCACGGCCCGGCTGCAGTGTGGCGGCCGGCTCGAGGACTACGACGCACTCCTCGTCACCTGGCACGGCCGCGGGTCCCCCGACGAGGTGGTCGCGGTGGAGCAACCCCTCCCCGACGCCACCGCTGCCCGCGCGCCCGACGCCGAAGGAGGCTGGTGATTCGGGACCGCCTGCAACCCTCCGAGCCCGATGGGGGCCGGTGCTGGGCGCCGTGCGAGCACCGCATGCCTTCCGTCGCCCCTCACCTGGCCTGCCATGCTGAGCAGCGGTCGGGCTCGAGGGGCGGGCTCGCTGGGGCCCTTCGGTGTTGCGAACATGTCATCGATCCGTCGTCTGGTTCTGCTCACTGCGATCGCCGCCCTGATCCTGCCGCTCACCGGGGCGTCCTCGTCGGCTCTGGCCACCGGCGACGCGCCCGTCGCCGACCCTGTACCGGATCGACCGGTGGCCTCGGGCATCCAGGTGACGCTGGCGCCTTACGTCACCATTCCTGCCTCGAACCCGACGACGCCCACGGCAAGGATCAACTACCTGGGCGAGGTTCCGGACGGTTCGGGTCGACGCTACGTCCCGGACCTGAACGGTGTCCTCTGGCTCGTGGATGACGGCGAACCCGTCCGCTACCTGGACCCGGCTTCGCTCCTACCTCGCTTCGTGCGTTCGCCCGGACTGGGTTCGGGGCTCGGTTTCGTCGCGTTCCACCCGGACTTCGCGAACAACGGCCGCTTCTACACCGTGCACACCGAGGACGGGATGGCCGCGGACGTGCCTCGGCCCTCTCTCCCGTCTCCCTCGACATCGCCACTTCACGGCGTCGTGACGGAGTGGCGTGCGGAGGATCCGGCGGCTGCGACGTTCAGCGGGACGCGTCGCGAGTTGTTGCGCATCGGCTTTCGCACCCCCAATCACGGCATACAACAGATCGGCTTCGATCCGACCGTGAGCGTGAACGACCCTGATCACGGACTGCTGTACCTGGGAGTGGGCGACGGCGAGACGCCGTCGACGTGGACGGACGCTCCTCAGCGGCTCGACAGCCCCCGCGGCAAGATCCTGCGCATCGACCCCACCGGGAGCAACAGCGGCAACGGACGCTATGGGATCCCCGCTGACAACCCGTTCGCCGGGCGGCACGGAGCACTGCCCGAGGTCTTCGCCCTCGGGCTTCGAAACCCGCACCGGTTCAGCTGGGACCCCCTCGACGGGCGCATGCTGCTGGGCAACATCGGTGAGAAGCGGGTCGAGTCGATCTACGACGTTCGCGCCGGGGACAACTTCGGATGGAACGTCCGCGAGGGCGCCTTCGCGTTCCGAAGGGAGGACCCCACACAGGTCTACCCCCTGCCAGCGGACGACCACGCCTCCGGTTTCACCTACCCCGTGGCCAGCTTCGACAATCCTGCCGATGGCGTCGCGATCGTGGGCGGGTTCGTCTATCGGGGCAGCGAGGTACCGGAGCTCCACGGTCGGTACGTGTTCAGCGACGTCGCGCGGGGTCGGTTGTACTACACGGATGCCGACCGCATGTCGCGTGGGGGCCACGCGGCACCGCTGCACGAACTCGAGATCGTCACGCCGACGGGTGTCGTGACCGACATGCGGCAGCTCGCCGGTCAAGAACGTGTCGACCTTCGTCTCGGCCAGGATGCGAGTGGTGAGCTCTACGTTCTCGCCAAGGCCAACGGTCGAATCTGGCGCATCGTCGATGCCGAGCGAGTAGGCGCCTGCGGGTCGCCGGACACAACAGTCGCGGAAGTCATGGGCCGTGGCGACTGGGAGCCGGTGACCCCCACACGCTGGCGATTCCCTGGGTCGGAGGTCGTGCTGGCCGAGCCCGGCACCGCCCGGCCTGGACCACGACGACCCTTCGAGTACGCACTCGTCGACGCTGGGCCGACCTACCGATCTGTCGTGATCGACGCCGAGGTGCGACTCGACACGCCGGTCAGCGGCCGCGGCGAAGACGTCGTCCTCGTCGTCGCACACCAGGCGGACACCCGGTTCTACTACGTCCACCTCGCCGACGTCACGAACGGAACCCACAACGGGATCTTTGCGGTCGTCGACGCACATCGCCGCCGGATCGACCAGCACTGGGACGGCCAGTCGGGCATCGCACCGGCACTGACGGACAACGACTGGCATCGCATCCGCGTGGTGCACTGCTCGCCGACGGGGAGGCTCGAGGTCTACCTCGACGACATGTTGCGGCCTGCGATGACGGCAAACGACACGCGTCTCGACGGCGGTCGGGTCGGCTTCGGTTCCTTTGACAACACCGGGCGCATCCGAAACCTGAGGGTCAACGGCGAACGTCGTACCGGCCGGATCATGTCGTGTCCGGCCGGGACGGGCAGTGGCTTCGTCGACGTGCCGGCTTCCTCCCCGCATGCCGCCGGCACGCGGTGTGCCGACGCCCTCGGCCTGTTCGTAGGGGGCAACGATGGCCGCTTCCGCCCTGATGGGACGCTCACACGTGCCCAGGCCGCGACGGTGATCGACCGACTCGCCACCGGGACCGGCCATCCGATCCGCGGGGCGAGACGGACCTTTCCCGATGTGTCCAGCACCGACGTGCACCGAGACGCGATCGAACGGTTGGCTGGCGCGGGCGTACTCGGCGGATTCGACGACGGGACGTTTCGGCCTCGGACGAGGATCACCCGGGCACAGTTGGCGGCGCTTCTCGTGCGGCTCGCCGAGGAGGCCGGCGGGCAGTCGCTCCCGCGAGGCGAGCGCTTCGTCGACGTTCCGGCAGGCAGCACCCACGACGATGTACTGCGCAAGGCGCGCAGGGCAGGAATCTTCCTCGGTGACGAGCATGGGCGGGCATTCCCCAGCACCGACCTCCGCCGCGATCAGGCGGCGAGCCTCGTCACACGCTCGTTGTCCACGTTGCCCGCTCCATGATGGCCGGGCGCGTCGAAGGCGAGTGAGCGCAGGGATCGGATCTCACCGCGGCGCACGTGGAAGAGCCTGCGGGTCACGTGGCCAGCAGTAGTGCCGTGTAGAGGACGGCTGCCAGGGCGAACGGCGACCATCTCGACGCGCGGTCCTCGGGAAGCTCCTCCTTCAGCACGTTCATGACCACGCCACCCGCGAGGAAGGCGACCAGCAACCCCAGCACTGCTGGTGCGAGGTCGGTCACTCCTCCGATCGCCCAGCCCGCCATGACACCGCCCGCCAACAGCCAGCGACCGACGGCGTGGTACAGACGCCCGTGATGCTGGCGCAGGCCGTAGTCGTTGACGAGGAAGTGCACGCCCATGGCCACCGCGAAGAACACGAGGCTGGCGACGGACGCACGTTGCGTGAGCAGGTAGCCGATGATGCCGTTGTAGATCGCGTACGTACCCAGACGGAGCCAGCCCACACCTGCCGACGTCGACGCGGACGTCTCGCGCGGCGGTCGGCCCGACATCGCGCGCGTGGCTCGTGAACGCCGGGCCGCGAGCTCGAGCCCGTAGAACACGCCCAGCCCGAACAGCGCGACGATCCAGGCGTGGATCTCCAGGTACGCGAGCCACCCCTGGACGAGCGTCTCCTCCAGTTGCCGTTGGATGTCGGCGAGCTCGGGCAGCAGGTGCACGAACACGTAGGCGACGGAGATCCCCGACCCGGCCGACAGCATCCAGCTGCGTGGGATGACCCGGAGCCGGCGGACGTGCCCGCCGACGACGTGCAGGGTCGCGAGTCCGAGGGCGGCCACGGCGTCCACGGTCGTCCCCTTCCATGCCGGTGCGCTGGCCCGCCGGCGAGACTGCCCGGGCAGCACCGCCCGCGCCGGCCCCACCTCGCCGCCACGTGGCCCCGGCCGGGAGGACCTGGCCTCAGCGCTTCGGCGGCGGCTGCCGCTCTGCTTCGGCAGTCGGGTGGCTCGGCGGACGAGGTCGGCCCGCTCGGCGGCGGCCGAGCATGGCCGGTAGCTCAGCGGCGGAGGCGCAGCAGCCCCGCGACGCGGCGACGGCTCTGCGGCGAAGTGCCCGCAAGCCGGAGTCGGAGATAACCGGGCTGGGTCTTCACCCTCAGCCCACGCAGCGTGTTGACCCGGTAGATCCCCGTTCGCGGCACCGCGAGGGGACCGACCGGCTCCCGACGCTCCGGGAGGCTGAACGCGACGAAGTAGCCGGCACTCCTCGCGGCCTCGCGGGTCACCCGGTCGTGGTGACCGCGCGGGTAGGCCACCGTGTCGATGCGCTCCCCGAGCAGGTCTTCAAGGGCTTCACGGCTCTGCCGCAGCTCCTGCAACTGTTCCGCGAAGGTCAACTCCGGCAGGTCGCGGTGCGTGACGGTATGGGAACCGAACCGGATGCCGGCGGCACGCATCTCCAGGATCTGGTCCCGGTCGAGGCAGCGAAGGTCGCGCGGAACGACATCCTCACGGACCCAGTCCACGGGCGTCTCACGATCGTGAAGGGTCCGCGTCACCACGTAAACGGTGGCCGGGAGGCCGAGTCGTCGCAGGACCGGGAACGCGTGGTGGTACACCCCGTCGAAACCGTCGTCGAACGTCAGCAACGCCCATCCCGGTGGCAGCTGGCCCCGGCCGTCGAACCGCCGCTTGGCCTCGGGGAGGTCGACGACGCGGCGTCGACGAGCAAGCCACTCGGCCTGCTGCTCGAAGGCTTCGGGACGGACCGCGAGCGGGCTCTCCCAGCCACTCTCGACCGTGTGGTAGCAGAGGACCGTCACGGGCCGCTCACGTCGACTCGAGGAGCACCTGGCCCGGTCCCCATGGCCTCCTCCCGTTCCGCACCCGACCACAGAAGCCCCGCCCTCGGATGCCCGTGGCAGGCAGGGTGCCAGGCTACCGACGCGGGGAGGTGACCGGCTGGGTCGGTGCGTTGCCGTCCGGGCACGTTCAGGCCGCGCGGTCAGATCGAACGGCGGCACGAAGCTCTCGTGCCGCTGCCATGAGCCGCTTGGCCCGCGGTCGGACCCGCTCCTGGAGCAGGAGCGAGGTGCGACCCGCGAGCGTGGCGGGATGCAGGTTGACGACGTTCCAGTTCCGCGTGAGATCGGTCCACTCACGCTTGTACTCGTCGTTGCGCCCACCGAACTCGTAGGAGCTCAACCGATGGTCGAAGGCACGCCGGATCATCTCCTCCCGCAGGAGCTGACCCGGCGCGTAGCGGTGCCACGCGGGGTCGTACCCCGTCTTCAGCAGATGGTGGCGTCCGTGCTGCTCGATGCACACGTCGACCGCGATAGCCGTGCCGCCGGCTTCCAGGAAGGCGAGGACGAGCCAGCCCTGCGAAGCGGCCCAACGTGCGAGACCCGTGTAGTAGTTCCGGGCCGGCGGGTCGGTGACGATCGCCGTGCCGGTGTCCAGCTTCCAGCCGGACGCCTCCAGAGCGAACGCGCGCGCGAGCAGCCCATCGAGATTGCGAGAGCCGTCGTGGACCACCACGCGAACCTCGCCGTGTTCGGCCAGCCGCCGTCGGCGACGGCGCAGTTCGCTCCGGAATCTGGTGCGCAATTGCTGGTGGTAGGCGTCGAAGTCCCCGCCCTCCACCCGGACGTAGGGTGAGCGTTCCAGAATGCGGTCGCGCAGCTGTGCCCGCCCGACGTGCACTGCTGCTCGCTGCAGTCGGTCGCGATCCTCGTCGGGGACGAACCGGAGTTCCGTGCGCGCCGGAGCCCGACGGCTGAGCAGCCACACCATCCCCGCCACGGCCTCGTCGTCGGCCAGCAGCAGCTGGCTCGCCGGGGTGTGCCAATTCGTCACCGTCCGCCACGTGCCACGCACCTCGTGCAGCGGCAGCACACCGACCAGATCACCGTCCCGCTCGGCGAGCACCACCCGGAGCCGGCCGCCGCCGAACGCCCGTCGGTGGATGTCCACGTGAGCCGGACGCACGAAGGGCGATCCCCCCAGCCGCTCCGCGAGCTCCTCCCAGGCGTCCGCCACGGAGGGGATGTCGGACGACGTCCGCAGCCGCATCATCGCGCGAGCCGCGCCCGGGCCTGCTGCCGACTCGCGCGCAAGGCCTGGAGCAGTCGGGCCGCACGCTCGTCGTCCCCTGCGGCCACTTCCAGCCGGCCCCGCAGACGTTGGGCACCGAAGACTCGGACGCCGAGGGCCGAACTGGACCACGCCAGCAGTTCGAGTGCCCGCTCCTCGCCGTTGGCCATGCTCAGCTTGTAGGGCTCCTGTCCCATCATCCAGTCGATGGTGTCCAGCGCGGGATCGTCGAGCACCCGTTTCACGAGCTCGAGCATGATGAGCCGCCCGGGGCTGTAGCTCGCCCAGCGGGGTGCGTGGTGGCCGTTGTAGAACCGGTAGGCGTTGCCGTCGAGCAGGTTGATGGTGTACCCCGCCACCTCGCCCCCGGCGCGGAGGATCACGAGCTCAACGGCACCCTGGCCAGCGAGGGCGAGGGTCACCTCGCGCAGGAACCGCTCCCGGCCGGGCTCGTCGAGCGGAGAGCGACCGAGCATCTCCCGCTCCCGCGCTCGACACACCGCCACGATCTCGTCGAGCTCCGCGCGGATCCGGGCTGGCTCCCTCAGGAACTCCACCCGGGGGTGGTGACCGTCGCGTTCGAGGCGGTTCCACCGGTTCCGGGCCTGCCCACGGTGGTTCTTCGAGAGGTAGGCGCGGACCTCGCGTCGCGTGATGTGCGTCTGCGGCGAGGAGCGACCAGGCAGCAGCCGTGCACGACGCAGCCGCGCAGCGACACGCACCGCGACCAGGTCGTCCGGGGGAAGCTGACGCAACGCCAGGGTCCAGCCCGAACGCAGATTCGCCAGCTGCGAGGTCAGCGCATCGGCCAGCCTGTTGGCCGCCGGTTCGTCGAGCGCGGGCAGCCGGGCATGGTCGCTCACCCCGTCGGCGATCAGGACGAGCTCGCTGTGCCAGCGCCGACGCTGCCGGACCAGCGGCGCGGCGGCCCGCAGCCGGCCGCGCGTGTCCCTTGCCGCCAACACCCACGGCTGCGCATCCGGGAACGCCCGTAGCCAGGTGCCGAGCCAGGACACCCGTGCGGTGATCGGTGCGTCGACGGCCTCCAGCAGCACCTCGAGTTCATCGGCGTGCTCCGCGAAACGGTCCCGGCCCGCCCACAACTCGACACGCAGATCACGGTCCGCCGACATCAGGCACCATCCGCCGTCGGCCTGCCAACAGCTGCGAGCTGCAGGAGCCGGTCCGACCGCCGTGCAACGCACAGGCTAACGCGCCACGCCGCGTGGCGGCCGTGGATCCCGGGTCGAGAGTTCGAGGGCATGTGTCCTGTGCACCGACCGTCGTCGCCGCGTGGACGACCGCCTCCGACACCCGGTCGACGTAGCATCTGCCCATGCCACTGAACCCGGTGATCGTCGCGCTGGTTCTGGCGCTGCTGCCGTTTCTGGGGCTCGCCGGCCTCAGCGCGATGAGACGCCCCGTCGTGCTCCTCGCCACCTACGCCGCGATCGTGCCCTTCGGCTCCTCGTTGGCGGTCCCCGGGATCGGCGGGTCCTTCGGCACCGTCTCCACGATCCTCGCGCTCCTCATCTCCGGCATGCTCGTCGTCAAGCTGCTGCTGGGCGGGGATCGGGCGCCGGAGCTCCCGGCGCCTCTGCCGTGGTGGATGCTCGTGGTCGTCGCTGCCATGCTCACGGTGGCCTGGTCCATCGACACCTCGGCCACGATGGGCGGCATCGTGGTGCTGCTGAGCCTGTTGATGCTCTACGTCGTTGCCTCCCTGGTCGACGTACGCCCCGAGGGACTGATCACCATCGGGACCGCCTCAGCGGTCTCTGGAGCCCTGGTTGGCGTGACCGCCCTGGTGCAGCTCGCGACCGGCACGATGGCGACCGAGCCCGTGACCGGGGTGCCGAGGTTCGCGCTCGCCGGCGGCGGCGGCGAAACCGGCGATCCGAACATCACGGCCGCAGGGCTGATGTTGCCGCTCTCGATCGCGGTGTTCCGAGCGGTGGAGCGGGGACGATCCCGGCGAAGCCGGTCCCTCTACAGCCTGGGAGCGGGACTGACGGTGACCGCGATCCTCCTGACCGGCTCGCGCGGAGGGATCCTGGGGCTGATGGCCATCACCGGGGTCCTGCTGTTGGCCGAGCCCGCGCGACGACCGAGCCCGCGCCACGTCCTGATCGGTCTGCTCGTGGTCAGCGCGCTCTTCACGCTCACACCTACGAACGTGCAGGAACGCCTGCAGGACGCGAGCTCCACCGGCCGCACCGACATCTGGCGCATCGGTCTGGCCGCCTGCGACGACTACTGCCTGCTCGGCAGCGGCTGGGCGACGTTCCGGCAGGTGCACGCCCGCGGACTGCTCGAGTCGCCCGACCGGATCGGCTGGGTCTTCGGCTACGACCCCCACAACGTCTGGCTGCAGATGCTCGTGCAGGCGGGGGTGCTGGCGCTCGTGCTGTTCACGGGGGCCCTGGTGGTCAGCTACCGAGCGCTGCGCCGCGTCCCCGCCGCTTGGCGCGGACCGCCGATGGCCGCGCTCACCGCACTCCTGGCTGCCAACATCTTCGTCAGCAACTTCGACTTCAAGTACTTCTGGTTGACGCTGCTGTACGTCAACCTCTCGCTCACCGCCTCTGGATATCTTCGGAACGGAGCGGTCCAGGGTCTGCCACGGGAGTCCCACGCGTTGGTCGGGGGCTGATGGCCTCACCGGAGGAGGACCGGATGGGTGATCGTCCCGATGCCGTTGCTCGCTTCGTCTGGGCGCTGCGGAACTCCTGGGGGCTGTGCGCGCTCGCCGGTCTGACCTTCCTGGCGCTGGTCGTCGGTGCTGGCATGCAGTTGGTGGGTCCGACGGAGTACTCGGCCCGAGCCCTGGTCGTCCCCCGCTCCCTCGGCGACGATCTGGACGCTCTGCGCCTCTCGCGCTTCCAGCAAGCGGTCTTCGAGAACGGTGGCGTCATCGAGGCAGCCCTCCTCGACGACGACGTGCCGTACACGGGCCGGACGGAGCTGCTCGCGCACGTCGAGCTGCAGCCGGTCGAGGACAACATCGCCCTCAACGTCGCCGCCACCGATGGCGACCCGGGTCGGGCCGCCGAGGTCGCCAACGCCGTAGCCGGGTACCTCGTCAGTGCGCTGAACCGCGTCGGGGAGTCCGTCGGCACCTTTCAGGTGCACACGCCGGCGACCCCCCCGGCAGAACCCGAAGGGCAGCTGGCGCTGACCGTGCTGATCGCGGTCGGCGCGGTGGGCGGCCTGGCAACCGCCGTCGCCGTTGCGGCCCTGCTCGCCACGTGGCGACGGCCGGTGCTCGCCCCGGCGGACGCGGAAGAAGCCTTGGACGCGCCCTCCCTCGGCCGCCTCCTGCTACCCGCCGACCCGGAAGCGCCGGTCCCGCTCGGCTACTTCCCGCCGCCCGCCGCACGGATGGGAGCGACCCCGCCCATTCGGGTGCTGGGACTCTCCGCACTCGTCGGTCGCCTCTACCCGCGACGCTCCGGGACGTGTGTCTTCGTCGCGTCCGAAGCCTCGAGTGCGGCCGCGCTCCAGGTCGCCAGCCTGGTGGCGCGCGCGCTGGCCCGGCAGGGTCCCGTGCTCTACGTCGCTGGCGGCGACGCACAGCACACCAACGGGGTACCACCGGACGGACGAGTGACGCGGTGCACTGCGGTGGAGGTGGCACCCGAGGACTGGCGGCGGGCGCCCACCGTGGTGGAGGGGCCGGGCATCGCGGACGTCGACCTCGCCGAGCACATGCCCCTCGACGCTTCCATCGTGGTCGTCGTCACCGAGGGAGAGCGAGCGGCCTCACTCGAGCGACTCCGTCAGAGGTTCTACACCGGGGGGGTCGCCGGGGTGCTGTTCGTGCAACGAGAAAGGCGCCCACACCGCGCCGCCAGGAACCGCTCCGCGACCCCCGAGCTCGGGCCGGATGTACCACGAAAGCCCGCCCGCGTGGGTGAGGGCGCAGCCGACGAGCCGTGAGCTCCGAGGACGGAATGCCGGACGGCGCCGCGGACGTGCGGGCGCAGGTCCGTGGTTCGGTGCTGTTGACCGGCGGCCGGATCTTCGCCACCGCGCTGAACATGGGCGTGCAGGTGCTCACCGTCCGTGCGTTGACGCAGTCGGGGTACGCAGCCTTCGCCTACGGACTGGTGGTCGCCGGGGTCGGCGAGTTGCTCTCCGTCACCGGGATGCACCGCGCGATCGTCATCCTGCTGCCCCGCCACGAGACAGCGGGTGACGTCCGCGCGGCGATGGCCACGCTGACGGCTGCCGCGCTGTCGGTGGTGGGAGTCGGCCTGGCCTTCGTGCTGGCCGTGTTCTCGTTCCGTGCCTTGATCGCGGGCTCGCTGGCGGATGATCCGCAGGCCATCGTGGTGCTCACCCTGCTGGCGTTCCTCGGGCCGATCAAGGGCGCCGAGACCCTGTTCGACTCCACCTACGCGGCGCTGGGTCGCCCCCGGGCGATCGTGCTACGGCAGTACCTGCTCGCGCCGCTGCTGCGCCTGGCCGCCGTCGTCCTGGTGCTGCTCGGCCCCAGCAACCCCGTCCTGCTCGCCTTCGGGTACGTGCTCGGAGGGCTGTTGGGTCTGGCGGTCGCGGGCCAGGGCCTGCGCCGGATCCTGCGCGCCCACGACCTCTTCCGTGGTGCCCGCCTCGGCATCCGAGGCCTCCCGGTCAAGCTCACGGCGTTGACGACCCTCCCGCTGTTCGCCAACAACCTGGTCGAGCTCGCATTGCAGACGCTGGACGTGGTGATGCTGGTGCAGCTGTCCACCCCGGAACAGGTGGCCTTGCTGCGCGCGATCATGCCGGTCGCTCGCGCGAACGAGTTCGTGGTCACCGGCTTCACGGTCCTGTTCACGCCAATGGCGGCACGGCTCCTGGCCCGGCGCCGGGAGGCGGAGCTGAACCGGCTGTACTGGCAGACGGCCCTCTGGCGTGCGGTGCTGGCCTTCCCGATCCTGATGTTGTGCACCGTGCTGGCCTCGCCGGTCACGGTCCTGCTCTTCGGTGAGCGCTATGCCGACTCCGCCCCGATGCTGACCGTCATCGGCGCCGGCGTCTACGTCGGCGCGCTCGCGGGACCGAACCAGGCCGTCCTCGAGGTCACGTCTCGGTTCCGGCAGTTGCTGGCGGTCAACATCGTGACCGTCGCGCTGTTGATCGTGCTCAATCTGCTGCTGATCCCGACGATGGGCGGGTTGGGGGCCGCACTCGCGACCGGCGGTGCGCTGGTGTTCCGCGGGGCAGCCACCCAGGTGCTGGTGCTGCTCCACGGATCGATCGGCCTTCCCGGTCGCGAGTTCCGCCGGCCCTACCAGGCCCTGTTCACCGCGCTCGCCGCGACCGGGGTCGTGCTGCTGGTCCAGCCTGGGCCGCTCACCTCGCTCCTGGTCGCTGCCGCCCTGAGCGTCGGCGTGTTGATCCCGGCACGGCAGGAACTCGATGTCATCAGCAATTTCCCCGCCCTGGCGAGGGTGCCGGGGCTGCCGCTGCTGCTCGGACACCGCGCCGAGCGGTCGACGGGCGAGGATCCCTCGTGAGACGAGCGGGCACCGCCGCCGCCGATGCGCCGGGCCGTCCCCGACGCCAGGTCCTGCTGGTCGGCAAGGGGCCACCGGAGGTGGGTGGGATACCCGCCTACCTGACGGCGGTCCTGGACAGTCGGCTGGCCGAGACGTACGAGCTCTCGCTGTGCAACCTCACCGACGACGCGAGCGCCGAGGGCGGTCGGCTCTCGGCGGAGAACCTGCGGCGGATGTGGCGCGATCTCCGGCGCGTGTGGCGCGCCGCTTCCGGGCGCGACGTCGTCCACATCCACACGGCACTCGCACCGACGGTGACCTGCCTCCGCGCAGGCGCGCTCGCGGCACTGGCCCGGCTACGCGCCCCGCGGGTGATCGTGCACATCCACGGGGGGTTGGTCGCCAGCTGGATGGTGGGTCGAGTCCGTCGCGCCGCGGCCCGCGCCGCGCTGGCACCGGCGACGAGCATCGTGACGGTGTGTGCCGCGGGAGAGCAGGCCGTCACGGAACTCATCGGTCCGACGAAGGTCGAACTGGTCGACAACGGGATCGACGTCCACCGCGTCCCGGCACGGGCAGCCCGAAGCGATGTCGTCCCCCGGGTGGTCTTCGCGGGTCTGCTCTCGGAGCGCAAGGGGTTGCTCGAGCTGTTCGAGGCGAGCCGCCGTCTGCACCGGGAGGGACTCGTCCACGAGCTGGTGGTCGCCGGTGGCAACCACGAGGAGGGCCCCGCCGAGGAGGCCCGCATGCGGCAGGCCGGTGCCGACGTCGCGACCTTCACCGGTCAGCTCGACCGGGCCGAGGTGATGGAGCTGCTCACGTCCTCCGACGTGCTGTGCTTGCCCTCTTGGGTCGAGGCGATGCCCCTGATCTTGCTGGAGGCGATGGCGGCGGGCGTCGCGGTCGTGGCCTCCGAGGTGGGCGACATACCGCGGGTCGTCATCGATGGCGAGACCGGCCGGCTGGTGCCGCCTCGGGACACCGACGCGCTCGTCGACGCCCTGCGGAGCCTTCTGCAGGACGCGGAAGGCCGCGCCCGGCTCGCCTCGGCCGGGCGCGAGCACGTCGCCACGAGCTTCAGCCTCGACCGCACGCTGAGCGCGCTGGACCGGCTCTACCGCTGACCACCGCCAGGTGAGCCCAGGCGCGCGGGAACCGGCGGGTGCCGCTGCGCCTCGAGCCACTGCTGGAAGACGAGCACCGCCCAGAGGTGGCGTGGGTCCCCACCGCGACCGGCCTGGTGGCGACGCCACGCCCGGGTGATGGGTTCGGGTTCCAGCAACCCTTCTTCGGCGACGCGACGCGGGTCCAGCAGCGCCTCACCCCAGTCGCGGAGCGGGCCGCGGAGCCACTCGCCGACGGGGACGACGAACCCTTTCTTGGGACGGTCGAGCAGCTGCCTGGGGACGTAGCGGTCCAGCACCTGCCGCAACAGCCACTTGGTCTGCCCGTCCCGGATGCGCGCGTCGGGCGGGATCCGCCAGGAAAGTTCGAAGACGTCAGGGTCGAGCAGCGGGAGCCGCGTCTCCAGGCTCGCCCCCATCGCCGCCCGATCGACCTTCGCCAGGATGTCGTCCGGCAGGTAGAGCAGCACGTCGACCAGTGGCATCCGATCGTCGGGCGGCATCCCGGCCATCCCGCAGGGCGGAGCCGTCAGCGCATCGGGGGGTTCACGCCCGCCGACCACCAGCGCCTCGGGTTGCTCCCAGAGGGTCAGCAGCGACCGGTACGCGAGGTCGTGGTCGTCGTGGCCGAGGGACTCACCGAGCTTGTGCACCTTCCAGCCGGGTTGGCTCTGACGCAGTTCACGAGGCAGCACCGGACCGAGGCGAGCGAACAGGCGGTCCCACTGGTCGACCGGGGGACGGACCAGGCCGGCCGCCAGCCCGCGACGGAGGGGCGATGGGAGGCGGTGGAGCTTCCCGACGGCGCCCTGCCGGTAGAGGTAGCGCGTGTACCCACCGAACAGCTCGTCGCCGCCGTCCCCGCCGAGGCACACCGTGACGTGGCGGCGCGCGAGCCGGCTGACCACGTGGGTCGGCAACTGCGACGAGTCGGCCATGGGCTCGTCGTAGAGCGCGGGTAGTTGCGGCACCACGGCCAAGGCCTCGACCCCGCCGACGTACAGCTCGGTGTGCTCGGTGCCGAGGTGCCGGGCGATGTCCCGAGCGAAGACCGCCTCGTCGAGGGACCGGTCGTGGAAGCCGATGGTGAACGACCGGACCGGTGAGCTGCTCTGCGCCTGCAGCATGGCCACGACGAGCGAGGAGTCGACCCCGCCCGACAACAACGCACCCAGGGGGACGTCCGCAGTCCGTCGGATGGCCACGGCGCGCAGCAGGGTCTCCTCGAGCGCGTCGGCCAACTCCCGGTCGCTGCCGTCGAGCGGGTCCGCCCGCGCGGCCCTCGCCACCTCGACGGCCGACCAGTAGGCGCGCACCTGCGGACCGACGCCACCTTCGTGCAGCTCAAGCCAACACCCCGGCGGCAGCTTGTGGACACCGCGCCACACGGATCGCGGTGCGGGCACGAAGCCGTACCGGAGGAAGGCGGTCAACGCGTCACGGTCGACGTCCAGGTCGAAGTCCGGGTGCACGCGCAACGAGGCGAGTCCCGACGCGAACACGAACGTCCGCCCGAGGAACCCGTAGTAGAGAGGCTTCTCGCCCATGCGGTCGCGTGCCAGACGCAGCACGCGCTCCTGCGCGTCCCACAGACCGAGCGCGAACATCCCGTTCGCGCGCGCCAGCGTCTTCTCGATCCCCCAGCGTGCGACGTGCTCGAGCAGGATCTCGGTGTCGGAGTGGCCGCGGAGCCGGACGCCGCCCAGTGCCGCGTGCAGTTCCTCGTGGTTGTACAGCTCGCCGTTGTAGACGATGGTGTACCGGCCATCGGCGGAGACCATCGGCTGCGCCCCGGCCTCGGAGAGGTCGATGATCGCCAGGCGTCGGAAGCCGAGAGCGATGCCGGCGCGCTCATCTGCCCACGCGCCACCGTCGTCGGGGCCGCGGTGCCAGAGGACGTCCGCCATGGCCGAGACGGTACGCTCGAGCGCCGACGCCTCGGTCGCCTGCTCGCGATCCCATTGCCCCGCGATCCCGCACATTGCATCACTCCTCGGGGCCGTCCTCCCAGCCGGTGTGGCCGTAGCCCGCAGCCTCGGGGTTGGACGGGATGAACCCGTCGCAGCTGTCGACGCGGTCGAATCCAGGATCGATCGGAAAGCGGTTGGCCCCCCCGTCGGCGAGGCCGGCGCCCTCCTCCGCGGTGTCGGGGACGTCGAGCAGCGTGGCCGCAGCGAACCCGATGTTGTCCCGGGCCACGTTGCCGGAGCCGGTCAGCTCGAAGCTACGGATGCTGCCGACCCCACCCCCCGTACCCCCGAAGATGTTGCGCTCGATGAGGTTGTCGCTGGACGCGCCCGAGACCAGCAGGTTCTGTGCGGCGCGGAAGAGCGTGTTGTTGCGGACGGTCACGTCGACGGCGCCGCCTTCCTGGCCCGGAGGACCGAGCTTGAGGTTCTCCCCGTTCGGCGCCCCGAACAACAGGTTGCCCTCGATGCGGCCAGGCCCGGCCGACAGCCCCGTGTTCACGTAGAGATTGTGGTCCTGGTTGACGCCGTTGGTCGGCGCGGTGTCCCGTATGCAGTTGCCGGAGACCTCCCAAGCGGCCGGCTCGCCGTCGCCGGTTCCGGCGACCAGCATCCCCGCGTAGGAGCGTGCGCCGGAGATCTCGGCTCCACGTACCGTCCAGCCGACGCCGTCGGTGACCTTGACCATGTGCTCGTGGGGGGCGCCGGTCTGTTCGTCCCAGGTCACGTCGAGCCCCTCGAGCACCCAGTTGCTGCCTCCCTCCAGCCAGAGCAGCCCTTGGATGACCGGTTGCTCCCCGGGCGCGCCACGCACCACGGTCGGCGCGCCCTCGTCGGCATCCGGCATGGGGACGTCGATGAGTCGCTCGCGGTAGACCCCACCACCGATGGTGAGCCGATCGCCGGCCGCCAGTTCCTGCAGCGCATGCCCCACCGTGCGCCACGGCTCGTCCTCGTTGCCCGAACCGGCGTCGTCCCCCTGCGTCTCGACGAACAGGTCACGCCCATCAGGGGTCGCGCCCGGCTGATCGGGCCGATCCTCTGGCGTGACCGTGCAGGAGCAGGTCACCAGTGCCGCCAGCAGTCCGCTCACACACCGACGCGTCGCCACTGATCGGGGGGTCCGCGGAAACGCCGCGCGTGGGACCCGCCCGTCACGGCCACGTGGATCCGGCATGCCGTCCGCGTGTCGGGAGTCATCCCCATGCACCGTCCCATCCGCCTCCGCTCACCCGCCCGCGACGGCCGGACCCAGACCATAAGGGCGCGACCGGTCCGAGAAACCTGTCTGATGTCCCCGGTCGTCGATGGCGGGCACTGCCCGCGTAGCCGTCAACGGTGCCGCGACCCGGGCGGGCGCGCGGGACGCGGCGCCGGCACGAGCGGGCCCGCCGGCTTCCACGGAGTCGCACGCCAGCGCAGGGACGGGACCGCACCGCTCAGAAAGCCGATGCCCCACCCTGCGTGCATGGCGATGAAGGCACCGGGCAGGTGCCGTCGCACCCGGGGCTCGCTGATCCCACGTGCCGTCCAGGCGCTCGCGGCCAGGAGCCCGACGACATACGGACCCACGAGGCCCGCCGCCGCGCGTGGGCGACCGCGAACGAGCAGAACCAACGCGAGGAGCCACGAGATCACCAGTGTCGGTGCGGCGAGGTGGCGCGGCTGGAGCGAGTCCGGGTGTAGCCGCGCCACGCGGGTCTTTCCCCTGCCGTACCGGTGGTACTGCTTGGCCAGGTCGCGGATGGACTGCCGGCAGACCCAGTCGATGGTGAGCGCCGGGTCGAGCAGCAACTCGTAGCCCGCACGGCGGATGCGGTAGTCGAACTCGAAGTCCTGGTTGACCGCCAGGCGCTCGTCCCAGCCGCCGAGGCGGCGAGCGAGCTCCACCGGATAGCAGCCGAAGGGGATGTGATCGACCGTCCTCGGCTCCGTGGCGTAGTGGTAGGCGGAGTTCCCCACGCCGAAGGGCGAGGCCATCGCCGCCGCGATCGCCTTGCCGGCGGGGGTCACACCGACGCCGTCCTTGCGTCCGCCGACGCCACCCCACCGACCGGTCCGCAGATGCCCCACCGCGATGGACACGTACTCACGAGGGATCACGGCGTGCGCGTCGACGCGGACGAGCCACCGACCCCTGGCCGCCGCCAACGCGAGGTTCAGCGAGATCGGAATCCGCGATGCGGGGTTGTGCACCAACTCGACACGTTCGTCCTGCGCCAGCCGTGCCGCCACGATGTCCGCGGTGTGGTCACGAGACGCGCCGTCGACGACGACGACCTGGAGGCGGTGATGGGTCTGGGCGAGCACGGAGTCCAGGCAGGCGCCGATGTGCGCCTCCTCGTCGCGGGCTGGGACGACCACGGTGACGAGGTCCTCGCTCTCGCCGGTGTTGCCCGAGAGCAGCGGCGTTGAGGTCGGCATGTGCGTCCCCTCGACACGCGGACGGGAGCCTCGCCCCGAGGGTAAGGCTCCCGTCAGCAGCCGGGCTCGGCACACGGCCCCGGTCACGCCAGGCACGCGAGTCGCCGGCCGCGGCTCGTGCCAGGACCGAGTGGCCGGTCAGCGCCGGAGGATCGTCGTGCTCAGTTCCCGGAACGGTTGCGCAGCCAGCCGATCGCCTTGCCCTTCTTCGTTCGCTCGTCGACGGTCGGGTCCCCACCGCTGTCCGGGACCGGCGCGGGCGCCGGTTCGGCGGCGATGTGCAGCGGGTGGCGCACCTCGGCCGTACGACCCTGCGCGTCGGTCACCCGCAACAGCAGGTCCGCCGTCCAGTCACCGTGATGGAAGGTGAAGGAGGCCCTCCCGTCGGCGCTCTCGGCGAGCTTGGTGTTCACCCTCGCGTCCCACCACTCCCACTTGACGATGTCACCGGTGGACTGGGAGCCGTCGAACTCGACCTCGTCACCGGCCACTGGCGCCTGCGGCGACCAGGTGAAGGACGCGGTCGGGGCGGGCGCCGGCGTCGGGGCGGGCGTCGGCGTCGGAGCGGGCGTCGGCGTGGGCGTGGGAGCGGGCGACGACGTGACGGCGGTGTGGCCGTACCCGGTGACGGCCGGGTTGCGCGGCACGAACTGGTCGCAGCGCGAGGTGCCGTTGAAGTCCGGGTCGACCGGGTGGCGGTTCAGCCCCCCGTCCTGGACGCCGTTGCCGCCGTCGTAGTTGTCGATGGCACTGGCGGAAGCGAACGCCACGTTGTCCCGAGCGACGTTGTTGGTGCCCGTGATCCGGTAGCTGCGCAGACTGCCGTAGTTGCCCTTGGTCTTACCGACGATGTTGCGCTCGATCAGGTTGTCCCTCGACCCACCGGAGATCAGCAGGTTCTGGGCCGCGTCGTAGAGCGTGTTGCGACGCACCACGACGTTGGCAGCGCCCCCGTCGGCGCCCGGAGGGCCGAGCTTGACGTTCTCGCCGTTCGGCGCACCGTAGAAGAGGTTCCCCTCGATGACGCCGGCCCCGGCCGAGAGCCCCGTGTTGACGTAGAGGTTGTGGTTCTGGTTGAGACCGTTGCTCGCGGCGGTGTCCCGGATGCAGCTGCGCTCCAGCCGCCAACGCGCAGGTTGGCCCTGACGATCGCCGGCGATGAGCATCCCGGCGAAGGAGTGTGCGTTGGAGATCTCGGCGTTCCGAACCACCCAATCCGTGCCGTTGGTGACCTTGACCATGTGCTCGTTGCTGGAGCCGGTCGCGTGGTCCCAGGTCACGTTGATGCCGTCGAGCACCCAGTGCGAGCCGCCGTTGAGCCACAGCAGGCCCCGCACGACCGGACGCTCACCGGCATAGGCGACGATCCGGGTGGGCGCGCTCGCCGTCGAGTTGGGAAGCGAGACGCTACGCAGACGCTCCCGGTACTCGCCACCCCGGACATAGAGGGTGTCACCGGGTCGCAGCTGGCTCAACGCGTGGCCGAGCGTGCCGAAGGGGCGTTCGAGGGTGCCAGGGTTGCTGTTCGACGCTCCTGGGGCGACGTAGAGCGCCCGCTCCTGCGCCGAGACCGGCGTTACCGTGGCCACGAGGAGCGCCAGCATGACCGAGAGCAGCACTGCCCGGCGGAGAAGCCGGCGGGAGGGGTGTTTCATGAGGGACCACCTGTTCGGAGAAGCCGCGAGAAACGGAAAGCTGGCGCGGAGGCTTTCGGACATTTGTCCCGGCTTCCAGATCCTCTTTCATCGGCGCACTCGACGGAATTGCGGCTGAATTGACGTCTCGTGCGGGCAAGCGCACGTCATGCACCCGGGACAGACGTCCCATGTACGCAGGCGCAACTCGCGGCCAACTTGTGACGCCGCGCGATTCGCGCACCCGTCGCGGTGGAAACTGCGGGCCGGGAACTTCCCGCCACCCGCCCGATCGGGGCGTTCCATCCGATTTTCGCGGCCCCGACGCCGCCGTCGCCTTCCCGCCGAGCACGCGGGTGGCCATCGCTCCCGGGTTTCGCGAGCCACACGCGCGTTCAGGGCATCGCCCGGCTCCGCTCTCCCACCTCGGCCGTCACCGAGAAGGGTCGGCTTCGACCGTCACCTGCGGCCCGACCGACCGTTCGTGGCTCGTGCGGAGGGCCGATCCGTCGGCGCACCGCGCCGTTCACACACCGACGCGCACCCGATAGCCGTATCGCCACATCAGCGGCAGGGTGAGCGCGTCGACGGTGAGGCGGTGACGGACCGGCAGCGACCGCCGCCACTCGTCGTCGGACCGGATCCTGGTGACGCCGTGCCGGAGGCGATCGGGATTCCCGGAGACGGTGTGGTTGGGTCCCAAGCGCGCTTCGTGCGAGGACACCAGTGGCAGGGAGCCCGCCGGGAGCCCCAGCCGCTCGAGCGCGGCGAGCAACTCCCGTCCGGGAGCGGCGACGAGGTCCTCGTATCGCAGCCGTACCACGTCGTCGGACGGCTCGCGCCAATAGGCCTCGACCGCGAGGTTCCAGACCAGCCACCGGGCGGAGCTCGCCGCTGGGGACCGGTACATCTCGAGATGCTGGTCGGGACGGTCGATCAACTGCTTGCGGCGCAGCCAGGAATGAGCGACGGCGCGCGGGTCGCGAACGAGGTGCAGAACGCGCAGATCGACGGCGGAGGAGGCGTCGAGGAGGAGGCCGTAGGAGGGCCACTTCGACGAGTCGATGATGACCGCGGCGCCGGTGACGGTCGCGATCGCGCGGTACACACGGTCGAGGCTTCGCCGGAAGGTCTCCGCCTCGGCCAGTCGTCGCTCGCGCGAGGCGGGCCAGGCCAAACCAGCCATCCGGCGCGTCCGCGTCGTGTCGGTCGCCGCCGCGCGCATCCAGTCGGCGTCCACGCCCTCGGGGTACGCGGTCGCGATGACGGCCGACCAGAGCGGGCAATCGTGGAAACGGCGACCGCATCCACAGAGTGTGTTGTCGTGCCAGACGTAGTCCCACAGGTAGTACAGCTCACCTGCGTGGAAGTACCCAGGCAACTCACCCATCAAGTTCGCCGCGAGCGTGCTGCCACTCCGCTGCCAACCGGCGATGTAGAGCACCTTGACTGCCGACCCGACCGCGGTCGGCCGCGCATCATCGGGAAGTGGTGTCACCGTCGTCCCTCCCCCCTGACCGCACTCAGGTGAGCCGGTTGCCCCGGCTCCCGACGGAGCCCTGCCTCAGGGCGAGTTCAGAAGCTGCGGGGAAGAACCGGGTCGTCTCCGCGACGCGGTGCGGGGGCCGACGGCGGAGGATCGATCTCGACGCCCACGACCGTATGTCCTTCCACAGGGTGCGATCATCCAGCCGGTACAACCGGCCCTTCGTGGTCTGCGAGGTCCCGAGCGCGGGTGCCCCTTCCTCGACGGTGTGCAGGTACTCGACCAGGACGCGGGCGCCGAGCTGCGCGCACTTCACGCCCAGACTGACCTCGTCGTCGGCGGCGGTCATGGCGGGACGGACGTATGCCAGAACCGGCCCGGTGTCGACGCCGGCGTCCACGCGGTGGATGGTCATGCCGACGTGGTCGTAGTCGCCGTGCAACAGGGCGTGGAAGAGCGTGTGTTCGCCCCGGTACTGCGGCGCCACCCCGAAATGCAGGTTGACCGTGCCGTGCTTCGGGATCGCCAGCAGGTCCGGCGGCAGGATGGGCGCGCCGGACAAGACCAGCACGTCGGGTGCCAGGGCGGCGAGGATGTCGGCCGTCCGCCCGGTCCGTAGATCCCTGGCCGGCACGGCCAGGTGCGGCGGAAGGTCGAGCGAGTCGGCCGTGTCGCCGTACAGCAGTTGGACGGCGCGCCGTTCGTGTCGACGATCACGGACATCGTTCGAGACGCGGCGCAGGATCTTCGCGGCCCCGCGGAGCGGATGTTTGGACCAGACACGAAGTTGCTGCAGGCTGCTGGATCCTTGCCACCAGGGACGCAGAATGATCGCCTCGGGAAACGTGCGTCGCACCACGTCGAGGATGTACCGGTTCTTCGCCCGGCAGGAACTGATGACGACCACCCTCACGCAACTCCTCCCCACGTCGAGAGGCTGGGTGGCTCGTCGAAGGACGTCCGGTGAAGCCACGTTCGAACCGGCGTCGTTCGCGCGAACTCCCCAGAGAGGACGGGGTCCGGACGATCGATGGGAGGCGACGCGACCGCGGCCGCTGCAGCAGTGATGCTTCGTGCCGGACGCGGCGATGTTGCGCCCACTACCACCGTCGTCAACACGGCACTCGACACCAGCCCTGTCTGCGCGACGCTCTTCGCGTGGAGGTCGAACAGCGGCAGGTCCTCTTGTCCTTGGACGGGCGACGGAAGCCGGATGTCCATATGGCATGTCCCCCGCGTACATGTCGAACGAAACCTAAAGAATGGGTCGGCCACGAAGGACGGGCAGGCGTCCTGCGAGTTGCACGGAGGAAACCGTCCTTGCTCACCCTCACCCGCGGCCGCTTCGGACCGTTCGGTTGGGCGGACCGGTCACGGCGGCAGGCTGCCGAGTGGCCCCGGCACCACGGCGGCTGCATCCGCGGCGGGGGCGAAGCCGGGCCCGCTCCAGCATCGCGCACGAGTAGCCAGAAGGCCCGCTACATCCGGGCCGCTCCCGGCCGCGGGCACCCGCCTCGTCGGGACGCCTTGCGACGTCGAATCGGCAGCGAACGGGAACCGCCCCCGACCACGTGCGCAGGTCAGGGGCGGTTCCTCGCGAGAGGCGGGGACGGGAATCGAACCCGTGATAAGGGATTTGCAGTCCCCTGCCTTACCACTTGGCTACCCCGCCGGGGCGGGCGCAGGGTAGCGCCCGCGTGCCACGGCGACACATCGGCCCTCGCCGACACGGCGGGCCGCGGTCACCAGCCGGCATGGTCCTCGGCCAGGACCCGCAGCGGCCCCTTGCCCCTGCTGCTGCCGAGCCACCAGGCGGCCCCGACCGCCCCGGCCCACACCAGCAGCCCCAGCGTCGGACCCGGCCGGCTCCACGCCTCGTTCACCTCACGGGGATCGACGTGCTGCCACGGTCCAGGACGGCTCACCTCGATGGTCGTCCGCGCGTCGAGGCGCGCTGCCCTGCCGTCCACGACGCGCCGCCAGTCCGCGTCGACCGACCACGTCGAGGGCAGGCTCGAGGTGTCGTCGCGTGCCGCCTGCACGCTGGGGCCGGTCATCGCCCGCCACGCCCGACGGGACGCGACGCGCACCGCCGTCCGTTGCCAGCTCGTCGCCACCTCGCGCTCCTGGTCGGTCCTGCCGTGCGGCGTGGGGAGGTCAGGCCGCCTCGCGCAGCGCCGCGAGCAGGCGACGATAGCTGTCGAGCCGCGCCGGATGGATGCTGGCACCTTCCAGCGTGCAGCCGGGCTCGCCCTCGTGGATGCAGTCGTCGAGCTCGCAGTCCAGCGCTGCCAGCTCCGGGAAGTGCCCGGCGAGCTCGGTCGGCCGCAGCGTCCCCAGCCCGAACGAGCGCACCCCCGGCGTGTCCACCAACCACGCGTCCAGCGCCGGGATCCGCATCGCCCGCGCCGCGACGGTGGTGTGGCGACCCCCGAAGCGGCCGATCTCGCCGACCTCGCGGCCCGCCTCGGGCACCAACCGATTGAACAGCGAGGTCTTGCCGACCCCGGAGTGGCCGGTAAACGCCGTCCAACAGCCGGTCAGCGGGTGCGCGAACTCGTCGATCCCCTCGCCCGTGCGGGCCGAGGTCACCCACACGCCGACGCCGATGGCCTCGTAGCGCGCCGCGACCTGCTCGACCTCGCCGCGGTCGGCGACGAGGTCGACCTTGTTGATGCACACCGCGGTGTCCAGCCCGCCGACGGACGCGGACACCATGACCCGGTCGAGGAAGCGCGTGCCGACGTCGAGGTAGTCCGCCGCCAGCACGACCGCGACCGTGTCGGCGTTGGCGACGACGACGCGTTCGTCGTCCAGCGCATCGTCGGCGGTCCGCAGCAGCACGGTGCGGCGCCCGAGCAGCTCGACGATGCGGGCCTCGTCCGTCTCGTGGCGCGGCGGGCGGACCCGGACCCGGTCACCGACGGCCACCTTCGTGCCGCGCATCGCGCCGGAGAAGCGGGCCGGCAGCACCTCGCCCTCGTACAGCACCCGCACCTGGCCCTTGTCGACGGCGACGACGCGGCCCTCCGCGTAGTCCTCGAGGCGCTCCCTCGCCGCCTGCGACAGCGGGTCGGATCGGCGCCGCTGTGCGAGGAGGTGGTGATCCTCCTCCCACTCGTCCTCGAGCGCCTCGATGTCGATGCGTGGCATGCGCGGCATCCTGCCAGCCGCACGGCGAGCGGCCCACTTTCGCGCGCTCGCGCCCCAGCGCGCCGCGGGACGGCCGCAGCGGCGGGTGGCGGTCCGGCGTGCACCACCGGTACGGGGTGCGGGCGCCGGGCGGCAGGAGCCCCACGCGGACCAGAACGGGTAGCGTCCCGGGCCGATCGCCGACCGGGAGGGCCGTAGACGTGCGCGACGCGAGCGCCGGGGACGAGATGTACGACTACGCACGTGCGGCGGTCGAGGCCGCCCTGGCGGCCGGGGCGGCCTACGCCGACGCGCGGGTGGTGATCCGCCGTCACGAGCGGATCGCGGCCCAGAACGGCGAGTTGGAATCCGTCACCCACGCCGAGGACGCCGGGGTCGGGGTGCGTGCGCTGGTGGGTTCGTCGTGGGGGTTCGCCGCCACGGGCGAGCTGACCGACGTGGCCGCGAAGAAGGCTGGTGCGGAGGCCACCGCCACGGCGAAGGCCTCGGCACTGGTGCCCGGCTCGGCGATCGAGCTCGCCGACGTGCCGATCGCGCAGGACGTCTACGAGACGCCGCACGCGGAGAACCCGTTCGACGTGCCGCTCGCGGAGAAGGTCGAACTCGTCGTCGGCGTGACCCGCACGATGCACGGCGTCGAGGGCATCGGCGTGGCCACCGCACACCTCGGCTTCTGGGACACCGACAAGTGGTTCGTGTCCTCGCAGGGCCACCGCATCCACCAGCATCTGGTCGAGGCGGGTGGCGGCATGGACGCCACCGCCGTCGGCGAGCAGGAGACCCAGCGCCGCAGCTACCCGCAGTCGTTCGGCCACTACGAGACGGGCGGCTTCGAGGTCATCCGCCGCTTCGACCTGCCGGGCAACGCCCTGCGGGTCGCCGAGGAGGCGGTGCAGCTGCTGGACGCGGACGTGTGCCCCTCCGGCGAGATGGACCTGGTCCTGGAGTCCAGCCAGCTCGCGCTGCAGATCCACGAGTCGGTCGGTCACGCGATCGAGCTGGACCGGATCCTGGGCTGGGAGGCGGCGTTCGCCGGCACCAGCTTCCTGGACCTGCAGCAGCTGGGCAGCCTGCGCTACGGCTCGGAGCTGATGAACATCACCGCCGACGCCACCATCCCGGGGGCGCTGTCGACGTTCGGCTACGACGACGAGGGCACGCCGGCGAAGGCGGTCGACATCGTCCGCGAGGGCACCTGGGTCGGGGTCCTCTCCGGGCGTGACACGGCGCATCTGGCGGGCCTCGAACCCGGCGGGATGGTGCGCGCCGACGGGTTCAACCGCCTGCCCATGGTGCGCATGACCAACGTCGGCCTGAAGCCGGGCGAAGGCACGCTCGATCAGATCATCGCCGACACCAAACACGGCGTGTACATGGCCACCAACCGTTCCTGGTCGATCGACGATCGCCGGCTGAACTTCCAGTTCGGCTGCGAGATCGGCTGGGAGATCGTCGACGGCAAGCTCGGCCGCATGGTGAAGAACCCGACCTACACCGGCATCACGCCGCGCTTCTGGGCTTCGCTGGACCGCCTGGCCGGCCCGGACGAGTGGGTGCCCTGGGGCGTGCCCAACTGCGGCAAGGGCCAACCGATGCAGGTCGGTCACACCGGCCACCCCGCCTCCCCCGGGCGGTTCCGCAACGTCCGCGTCGGCGTGAAGGGCTGAACCGATGACCTCGCACGAACCGCAGCAGATCACCGAACACGTCGTTCGCGACCTCGACGACCTGCAGGCCCTCGCGGACCGGGTCGTGGAACTGGTCCAGGCCAGCCCCCGTGCCCAGGCGGCCAACGTGGAGGCCAACGTCCTGGTCGGGCGCACCCGCCACGCGCTGACCCGCTTCGCGAACTCGTTCATCCACCAGCACGTCGGCGAGGACACCGTCTCCGTCGGCCTGACGGTGGCGGTCGACGGCCGCACGGCGACGGCGGGCACGACCGACACGCGCGAGGAGGCGCTTCGCACCCTCATCGAGGCCACGCTGGAGTCGGCGGCGCTGCAGCCGGTCGACCCCCACTGGCCCGGTGCCACGCCCCCCGCCGACGTGGCGGCCAGCGGCAACTTCGACCCGGACACCGCCGACGCCCGCCCCGAGCAGCGCGCCGAGCGCGTCAAGGCCTTCGTCGACGTGGCCGCCGACCTGCGGGCCGCGGGCTACCTCGACACCGAGGCGACCTGGGCGGCGTTCGCCTCGACGGCCGGCCAGCGCGCCGTGGGCCGGGCCACCCGCGCGACCGTCGACGGCATCCACCAGACCGACACGTCGGCCGGTTCGGCGCACCAGACCTCCCACCGGCTCGCGGACCTCGACGCCGCGGCCGCCGGCACGGTCGCCGCCGACCGGGCCCGCCGCTCGGCCGAGTTCGTCGACCTCGACCCGGGCGTGTACGAGGTGGTGCTCGGCCCCGAGGCCGTGTCCACGATGCTCACGTTCCTGGGCGTGTACGGGTTCAACGCGAAGATGCACCTCGAGGGCGCCTCGTTCGCCAAGCTCGGCGAGGCACAGTTCGACCCGGCCATCACGATCCTGGAGGACCCGGCCGACCCGCGCGCGATCGCGCTGCCGTTCGACAACGAGGGTTCGCCGCGACGGTCGTTCCCGCTGGTGGAGGCCGGCGTCGTCCGCAACCTCGCGCACGACCGGCGCACCGCGAAGCGCGCCGGTGCGGAGACGACGGGCAGCGCCGTGCCGGGCGGCTCGGAGTTCGGCGCCGTGCCGACCACGATCAAGCTCGTTCCCGGCACCACCGCCCCCGACGACCTGGTCGCCGACGTCGAGCGGGGCCTGCTGGTCACCCAGTTCCACTACTGCCGCGTCCTGGACCCGAAGACGCTGGTCGTGACGGGCCTGACACGGAACGGCACCTTCCTGGTGGAGAACGGCAAGCTCGCCGGCGCGGTCGGCAACCTGCGCTTCACGCAGTCGTTCGTCCAGGCCCTGGGTGCCGGGCAGGTGGTCGCGATCGGCGACGATGACCGCTACGCCGACGGCGAGTTCGGCGCCGGCGTGGTGATCGCACCGTCGCTGCGACTGCGAGCCTGGAACTTCACCGGGGGCGCCAAGGGATGACGACACGGCGGTTCACTCGCGCACTGGTCACCGGCGCCTCCTCGGGCATCGGCGACGCCTTCGCCCGATTGCTGGCCGCTCGCGGCGTCGCGACGGTGTTGGTGGCCCGCTCGGCCGACCAGCTCGCCGACCTGGCCGCGGGTCTCCGGACCGAGCACGCCGGCGACCCGGGCGGCGACGTCGAGGTACTGCCGGCCGACCTGACCGACCCGGCCGGCCTGCAGAAGGTGTGCGACCGCCTCACCGACGAGGACCTGCCCATCGACCTGCTGGTCAACAACGCCGGCGCCGGGCAGGTCGGTGCGTTCGCCGAGCTGGACGTCCAGGACGCGGAGACCGCCGTCCGCCTGAACGTGCTTGCGCCGCTGCGCCTCACCCATGCGGCGCTGCCCGCGTTGGCGGAGCGGGGTGGCGCGGTACTGAACGTCGCTTCGGTCGCGGCGTTCCAGCCGGTGCCGATGATGGCCACCTACGCCGCCTCCAAGGCGTTCCTGTCCAGCTGGTCCGAGGCGCTGTACGAGGAACTGCGTGACGCCGGCGTGACCGTCACCGCCCTGGCGCCCGGCTTCACCCGCTCGGGGTTCGTCGACGCGGCCGACGCCGAGGACATCGCCACCCGCATCCCCGGCTTCGTCTGGGACAGCCCGGAGGAGGTCGCCCGCGCCGGGCTGGACGGCGTCGCCCGCGGCCGCGCACTGGTGGTGCCCAGCTGGCTTTACCGGGTCGGCGTCGCCGCCTCGTCGGTCACCCCGACCCTCGTGACGCGCCGCCTGGTCGGCGGGGTGACCCGGCGCCTGCGCTAGCTCGGGGCCTCGAAGTGCTGGTAGTCCTTGAGCGTCTGCCAGCGCCCGCCCCAGGTCCACCCGATGGCGTCGAACGCGCGCACGACCGGGTCCCCGGCGACCAGCATCCCCGGGCGCACGTCACCGCGGTCGGTGTAGGCGGCGCCAGCCGACGGCAGGACCGTGCCGCCACGGACGTAGGGGTTCTGTACGGGGTTGAGGTCGATGGCGGTGCCGTAGGCGTGCCGTGACCACGACGTGCCACCCGTGACCCGCCGGCAGTTGAACGCCGAGGTGTTGTTGGCCGCCATCGACCGGTCGTCGCTGCCGGCGTAGTGCTCGATGCGCACCACCCGCCGCAGCGGGAAGTCCGCGTCGTACGCGGCCTGGAAGACCTGCCGAAGCGGGGTGACGGCCGAGCGGTGCACGACCAGTTCGCCCCGGTGCAGGCGCCCGTCGAAGCCGCGGTGCGTGAGCACCACCAGGCGCAGGTCGTCGAAACCGACCGGACACCCGGTGTGCATCGACACCCCCGCCATCTCCTGGCGGACCGCCGCCGGGATCCCGGTGGCCTCCCAGCGCAGTCCCGGGACCGGCGGACGCGCCAGACGGCCGTCGATGACGAAGCGGTCCAGCGTCCGGGTCAGCACGGTCGCCGTCTGGTCGCGGCGCAACGCGTTGCCGGGCTCGTAGCGGGTAGCGGTGCGTCCGACGACCAGCCCGGCGGCGGCCGCCCGGTCGATGTTGGCCTCGTGGAAATGGCCGTCGTCGTCACGGAACGCATCGGGCCCGGTCGGCAGTGGCCGCCCCTCGGCGTACTCGACGGCGGCCACGATCAGCGTTGCCAGCTGCCCGCGGGTCAGGCGCTGGCCCGGCGAGGCGGTCCGCGGCGCCGTGCCCCGCAGCAGCCCGGCCGCGTGCAGACGCTCCATCGCGTCCCCGTGCGTGACGCCGCGGGTGTCGTCGAAGGCCCGCGCCCCCAGCGCGGGCACCGGCACGGCGGCCTCCTCCAGCTTGCGCAGCAGCAGCGAGGCGAACTGCCCCCGCGTCGTACGTCCGCGAGGTGCGAAGCGGTCCGCACTGCGCCCGTTGGCGAGCCCGTACCACGCCAGACAACGGATGCCGTCCTCGTGCGCGCCGACGATGTCGAGGAAGTCGGTCGGCGGCAGGTGGCGCACCGGACACGCCGAGGTGGCCGGCGCCGCGGCGGTCACCGCCGAGGAAGCGGCCTCCGCGCCGGCGGCGGTGCCGGTGGGCATCGCGGCGGCCAGCAACGCCCCCGCCGCGCCCACGGCGAACGCCCGCCGCCACCGCTGCAATGATCGCATTCCGTGCTCCCCTGCCCACGTGGCGCGACATGCTGCCGGACCTGGGCCGGCCGAGGGCACGCCGCGCGCATCGCGCCTGCCGGGAACCGGTGTGCCCGCAGGAGCGCACCACCGCGCCCGGCGCCGTTCCACCGCGGCCGGCGTGCCGCGGGTACCGTCGCGTCCGGGAATCGCGGGAGGGGCACCAGGTGCCGCTGAACGGCGAGCTGTGGGAGAAGCGGGACCGGGTCCGAGCAGCCTGGGACCGCTACGTCGCCCGCTGCGCCCCCGCCCCCGGCACGGTCCGGACCGAGGTGCTGGCGTCCTGGCAGCGCTCGGCCACGCACGTGCGCCCCGACGCGCCCGAGGCACCGGTCGACGACCTCGACCGCACCGCCGAGCAGTGGCGGCACTCCCCGCTCTACGGGCCGGTACAGGAACTGCTGCCCGAGCTGAGCCGGCTGGCGACCGACGACTTCGTCGTGGCGGTCACCGACCCGGACGGCAAGATCCTGTTCGCCCACGGCGGGCACCACATGCGCGACCGGGCCGCCACGGTGAACTTCGTGGTCGGCGGCCGCTGGGACGAGGCCTCCGTCGGCACCAACGCCCTGGACCTGGCGCTGCGGACCGGCACCGCCCAGACGGTGTTCTCGGCCGAGCACTTCAGCCTCGCCGTGCACGACTGGGTGTGCTACTCGGCCCCCGTCCGCGACGCGAGCGGGCGGCCGCTGGGCGTCATCGACCTGTCCACCACCTGGGACCTGGCCCACCCGCTGGCGATGACGACCGCCGCCACGCTGGCCCGATACCTGCAACAGCAGGTCGACGTGAACGCCGACGTCCGGGGCACGCTCCTGCTGCGCACGCTCGGGTCCGACCCGGCGGTTCGGGTGGACGGCCGCCCGGTGCGTGTCTCGCCCCGCCACCTGGAGCTGCTGACCGTGCTGAGCCTGCACCCCGAAGGTCGCGACCTCGAGCAGCTCCACGCCGACGTCTACCCCGACCACGCCGCGGCCACGAACTCCTGCAAGGCCGAGGTGTCCCACCTGCGCCGCCAGCTCGACGGCGTCATCGGCTCGCGGCCCTACCGGTTCACCTGCCGCGTCGCCGCCGACCACCTCGAGGTCGAGCGGCTGCTGGAGGCGGGCCTGGTCGGGGCGGCCGCGGCGGGCTATCGCGGCCCGCTGCTGCCGCGCTCGGAGTCGCCGGCGATCGTCGCGCACCGCGACTTCCTGCACGTCGCGCTGCGGACCGCGGTGTTGCGCAGCGCGGATCCCGCCGCCGCCGTCGCGTTCGGTCGCGTGGACCCGGACGACACCGAGGTGCACCGTCACGCGCTGCGCCTGCTGCCCGACGGCGATCCTCGCCGGAATCTCGTCCGCGCCCGGCTGGCCTGAACGGCCTGGTGGGCTCCGGGGAGGCGTCGGACCCACCGTCGGCCGGTCGGCGCCGGCCCGTCCGGGCGCTCGGCGGCGAGTATCCGGGCAGCCCGTCCCTACCTGCTCCCAACCCTGCCGCGGCATGCTGGCCGGCACGGTGCGAACGCGCCGTCGCGACCCGCTGGAGGAGGCGCGTCCGCCCGCGCCTCCTCCAGCCGTGTCCGGCACCGGACGGGGGCCAGGGACCACCGGCGCGACACGCGTCGCGAAGGGCTAGCGTCGGGCCTCGAAGGCGCGGCCCGTTCCGGCCACGGACGGGCGCGAGTCCGACGTCGACCGGGAGCGCGAAGATGGGAGCGGAAGCGATCGAGGGCCTGCTGGACGAGGGACGGACGTTCCCGCCCCCGCAGGACTTCAAGCGGCAGGCGCTGATCACCGGCGCGGAGGTCTACGACGAGGGCAACACCGACTACGAAGGCTTCTGGGCCCGCGAGGCGGCCGAGCTGGACTGGTTCCGGGAGTGGGACACGATCCTGGACTGGCAGCCACCGCACGCGAAGTGGTTCGTCGGCGGGACCCTGAACGTCGCCCACAACTGCCTCGACCGGCACGTGCAGGCGGGCCACGGCGAGCAGGTCGCCTACCACTGGGAGGGCGAGCCCGGCGACACGCGCACCATCACCTACCAGCAACTGCTGCAGGACGTGCAGCGGGCCGCGAACGCGTTGAAGGAGCTGGGGGTCGGCCGCGGTGACCGGGTGGCGATCTACCTGCCGATGGTCCCGGAGCTGCCGACGATCATGCTCGCCTGTGCGCGCATCGGGGCGATCCACTCGGTCGTGTTCGCGGGCTTCTCCTCCGCCGCGCTGCGCGACCGGATCAACGACTCCGAGTGCAAGGTGCTCGTCACCGCCGACGGCGCCTGGCGGCGCGGCAGCGTGTTCCCGCTGAAGGAGAACGCCGACGAGGCTCTGACCGAGACGCCATCCATCGCCAAGGTGCTGGTGGTCCGGCGCACGGAGAACGAGGTGTCGATGGACGCCGAGCGGGACGTGTGGTGGCACGACCTCGTCCCGGACCAGACGGCGGACTGCCCGCCGGAGCACATGGACGCCGAGGACCTGCTCTACCTGCTCTACACCTCGGGCACGACCGGCAAGCCCAAGGGGATCATGCACGCCACCGGCGGGTACCTCACCCAGGTGGCGTTCACGCACCGGTACGTCTTCGACCTGAAGCCCGACACCGACGTCTACTGGTGTGCCGCCGACATCGGGTGGGTCACCGGCCACAGCTACATCGTGTACGGGCCGCTGGCGAACCGCGCCACCTCGGTGCTCTACGAGGGTACGCCGAACTTCCCGGCCGAGGACCGCTTCTGGCAGATCGTGGAGAAGTACCGGGTCACGCAGCTGTACACGGCGCCGACCGCGATCCGCGCCTTCATGAAGTGGGGTGACGAGCACCCGGCCAAGCACGACCTGTCGAGCCTGCGGCTGCTGGGCACGGTCGGCGAGCCGATCAATCCCGAGGCCTGGATGTGGTACCGCGAGCACATCGGTGGCGAGCGCTGCCCGGTCGTGGACACGTGGTGGCAGACGGAGACCGGCGCCATCATGATCTCGCCGCTGCCCGGCGCCACGACCACCAAGCCGGGCTCGGCGACCTTCCCGCTGCCCGGCATCTCCGCCACGATCGTGGACGACCGCGGTCAGGAGGTCGGCGTCCCGGGCGGCGGTTACCTGGTCCTGGACCGGCCGTGGCCGTCGATGCTGCGGGGCATCTGGGGGGACGAGCAGCGCTTCCGCGACACCTACTGGTCCCGGTTCGGCGAGGGCATCTACTTCGCGGGCGACGGCGCGAAGCGCGACCAGGACGGCTACTTCTGGCTGCTCGGCCGCGTCGACGACGTCATGAACGTCTCCGGACACCGCATCTCCACCACGGAGGTGGAGTCGGCCCTGGTGTCGCACCCGTCGGTCGCCGAGGCCGCCGTGGTCGGCCGCAGCGACGCGCAGACCGGCCAGGCCATCGCGGCGTTCGTGACCCCGCGCGGTGACGTCGAGGGCGACGAGGCACTGGCCAAGGAGCTGCGCGACCACGTCGCCAAGATGATCTCCCCCATCGCCAAGCCGGCGTCGCTGCTGTTCACCCACGACCTGCCGAAGACCCGCTCCGGCAAGATCATGCGGCGCCTGCTCAAGGACATCGCCGAGGACAAGGAACTGGGCGACACGACCACGCTGGCCGACGCCAGCGTGGTCGACGCCATCAAGGGCCGCTACCTCGACCACAGCAAGAGCCAGCCCTGACAACCTCGGCTCTGGACGCCCGCGACCGGTAGGGTCGCGGGCGCCTCGTCGTCGGCCAAGGTGGCATCGTGTCGTTCCGGTACGTCTGGGAGAAGAGCCACGAGGCCGTCCGGTCGCTCGCGTTGTCCGACGAGCCGCTGGCCACGCGGCTCGCTCGCTCGCTCGACGCGCTGCTGCGGCTGCAGAGTGAGGCGGATTTCGGCAGTGGCGATGCCCGTCGTCATTTCGAAGAGCTCGTGCAGCAGTTCGGCGGTTCGGACACCGTCGCGACGACCACCGGCGCGATCGAACGGCTCGACAACGACGCGCTGCACCGCGCCGCGGAGTCGATCCTGTTGCTGTACAGCGAGGTGGAACGCGAGCACGGACGACGCCACGGGCCGTCCTGACACGGGCGCCCGACCGGCCGGGCGGCGCCGTGGCCGTTGGCGAACGGCCGGGGTCCCCAGTCACCACCGTGGGTGCGCGACCGCAGAGTGGTCGCGGACATCACGCCCCGACGAGCATCGGAGGGACCATGGCGATCGGTGAAGTCCTGCGCGACCATGGTGACGACCTGCGCACCGAGCAGCTGGCAGCCGTCATCGAAGCGGCCATCGACTGTGCCGCGCACTGCGCGGCCTGCGCCGACGCCTGCCTCGAGGAAGGCGACACGGCCCTGACCCGCTGCATCCGCGCCGACCTCGACTGCGCCGACATCTGCGCGGCGACCGCCAAGGTCGTCGCGCGTGCCGGCGCCTCCGGCGCGCCATGGCTCGAGCTCGTGCGCGTGTGCGCCCAGGCCTGCGCCAACTGTGCCGAGGAGTGCGAGCAGCACGCTGAGCACCACGACCACTGTCGCGCCTGCGCGGAGGCCTGCCGGCGCTGTGAGGCGGCCTGCCGTGAGCTGCTCGACGCCGTCGGGTGATGCCGGCGACGACCGCGGCACCGTTCGCCGCCGCCGAGCTCGGTGCCGAGCTGGGCGCCGGCCTCCAGCAGCTGGGCGTCGTCGCGATCGCGGCGGTCGCCATCTACGGGTGGGTCATCCTGGCCTCGCGCGTGCTGGGCCTGCGCAGCTTCGCCAAGATGTCGGCCTTCGACTTCGCGATGACCGTCGCGATCGGCTCGGTCATCGCCGGGATCGCCATCGGGACCGCACCGTTGGTGGCCGGGATCCTGGCCGTGACCGTGCTCTTCGGAGCGCAGTACCTCGTCGCGCAGTTGCGCCGAGGCACCCGGTTCGACCGTGTGGTCGACAACCAGCCGCTGCTGCTCGTGCACGAGGGGCGCATCCTCGACGAACACCTGGCGCGGGCCCGACTCACCCGCGGGGACCTGTTCGCCAAGCTGCGGGCCGCCAACGTGCTCGACCCGCACGCGGTGCGGGCCGTGGTCTTCGAGACGACCGGTGACATCACCGTCCTGCACGGCTCCGGCCCGCTGGACCCCGCCCTGCTCGAAGGGGTGCAGGGCCGGCCCGGCGACACGCGCGACGCCTGACCCGTCGTAGGCTCCGGCCACCTCGCCGTCTCCGGAGCCCGCCGTTGCCCGCCGCCGACCTCGTGGTGCCGGACCGTGCCGCGAGAGCCGCCGTGACGGCGGCGTTCCTGGCCAACGGCGCGGCCGTCGCCTCATGGATCGCCCGGATCCCGGACGTGCGCGTCGGGCTGGAGATGAGCGAGGCGACGCTGGGCCTGGTCCTGCTCGGCCTGGCGGTCGGCACCATCGTCGCCCTGCCGGTCGCGGGCGGCGCCGTCGCGCGGGTCGGCAGTCGCGCGGTGACGCTCACGGGCGCGGTCGTGATGGTCGGCATGCTGCCGCTGCTCGGCCTGGCACCGAGCCCGCCGACCCTGGCCCTCGCCCTCGTCGGGCTCGGTATCGGGGTCTCGACGATGGACGTCGGGATGAACGCCCAGGGGGTCGGGGTCGAGCGCACGTACCGGCGCTCCATCATGGTCGGGCTCCACGCCGCCTGGAGCGTCGGCAGCCTGCTGGGTGCGTTGGCGGCAACCGCGGCGGTGCGGGCACGCGTCCCGGTCGAGATCCACCTGACCGCCATGGCGGTCGTGATCGCGCTCACCGTCGCGGCCGCGGCCAGATGGGTGCGCATGCGCGATCGCGCTTCCGCCGGCACCAGCGCACCCCGCTTCGCCCTGCCCCGTGGAGCGCTGCTGCCGATCGCGCTGATCTGCTTCGCCTCGGCCGTCGGCGAGGGCACGGCGTCGGACTGGAGCGGTATCCACCTCGCCGACGTGGTCGGTGTGCCGGAGTCCCGGGTGACCTGGGGCTTCGTCGCCTTCACGGCCGCCATGACCGTGTCGCGGCTGCTCGGTGACCGGATCACACGACGGGTCGGCCCGGTCCGGGTCGTGCGCACGAGCGGCCTGGTCGCGGCCGTCGGCTTCGCGCTGGTCTCGCTGGTGCCGTCGCTGCCGGCCGCGATCGTCGGGTTCGCGCTCGTCGGCGCCGGACTCGCCTCGATCGTGCCGCTGTGCTTCAGCGCCGCCGGGCGCGTCGCCCGCACACCGGGCGAGGGCGTCGCGGCCGTCGCCACCGTCGGCTACGCCGGCTTCCTGGCCGCACCGCCCGTCATCGGTGTGCTCACCGAGGCGCTGGACCTGCGTGTGCCGCTGTTCCTCGTCGGGGTGCTGGTGCTGGTGCTGACGCTGCGATCGGGGGTCGTCGCCGACGACGGGGCCGCCGGCGACGACGCCGCGCGCGCCTAGAGGTCGCCGCGCTCCCGGGCCTCCTGCACCAGCCGGCCGACGTTGCGCACGTCGCCGGGCGAGCCCTCGAGCAGTTCCTCACGGGCGGCGAGGAAGGCGCGGCCGAGCGTCGCCCGTTCGTCGGCCGGGACGTTCTCCCGCGCGGCATTGAGAATGTCGCGCTCCTCCTCGTCGATGTGGTGGTTGAGGGCCTCGACGAGCTCCTCGAGCTTCTCCTCGAACTCCTCGTGGTCGTCGACGTCCTCGACCCGCAGCAGCTCGAGCAGCGCCTCGTGCCCCTCGGCATGCTCCTCGGAGCCGTGCTCGATCTCCTCGGCCTCCTCTGGCGCACGCTCGCGCAGCGCGGGGTACACCTCACGCTCCTCCGCCTCGGCGTGCGCGACCAGCAGGTCGGCCAGTTCCGATCGGGCGCTGGCGCGGTCCGCCTCGCGGTTGCGCAGCAGACGGAACAGTCGCTCGAACTCGCGGTGGTCGGCCAGGATCAGGTCGACCACGTCCTCGGTGTCCGCCGTGCTCGCGCCGCCGTGGGTGTCGCTCACGGATGTGCTCCTCGTCGCGGGGGAAGCACGGGCCGCCGGTCGGGACCGTGCGTCGCGCATCCTCCCAGCGGGCGCGCGTCGCGCGGACCCCGCGTGGCGACCGGACGGACACCGACGCGGCGGCGACGGCCGCGCCGGATACCGTGCGCGTCGATCCTGATGGGTCACTGAACTTTCCGTGCGGCCGACCGACCGGTCCCGGAAGCGATCCGCACCCGCACCGGCGCCGTCGTGCCACGCTCGTGACGGCTTGGCAGGGGACTGAAGAACTCGTGACACTCGCTCTCGCCGTCGGCACGGTGTTTGCGCTCGCTGCACTCACACCCGTGCTCGTTCGGCTCTTCGACCGCAACGCCGGCTACGTCGGCGGCGCGGCGCTGGCGACCCTGACCGTCTGGTTCGGGCTGCAGGCGCCGGCCGTGTTCGACGACCGTCCGTTGACCGAGTCGACGACCTGGCTGCCCGACGCCGGCATCGCCCTCGCGTTCCGGCTCGACGGCCTGTCGCTGCTCTTCGCGCTGATCGTCCTGGGCATCGGCGCCCTGGTCCTCGCCTACGCCGCACGCTACTTCGGGACCGGCAGTCCCAAGACCTCCCGCTACCTCTCGCTGCTCACGCTCTTCGCCGGGGCGATGCTCGGGCTGGTCCTGGCCGACGACGCGCTGCTGCTGTTCGTCTTCTGGGAACTGACCAGCGTCTCCAGCTTCTTCCTCATCGGCGGGCTCGGCGAGGGCAAGCAGGGCGCGACCCGCGCGTTCCTGACCACCGCACTCGGCGGCCTGGCCCTGCTCGCCGGCGTGACCCTGCTGGCGGTGGCAGCGGGCACGGGCAACCTGACCGAGATCCTGGCCTCGCGCGACGTGATCCTGGACTCGGGCATCGCCTCGGCCGCCATCGTGCTGCTGCTGCTGGGCGCCTTCACGAAGTCCGCGCAGTTCCCGTTCCACTTCTGGTTGCCGGGCGCGATGGTCGCACCGACCCCGGTCTCGACCTACCTGCACGCCGCAACGATGGTCAAGGCCGGCATCTACCTGCTGTTCCGCTTCACCCCGCTGTTCGGCGGCGTGGCGCTCTGGCAGACGACCCTGGTGCTGGTCGGCCTGGGCACCGCCCTGTTCGCCGCCGTCGTGGCCACCAAGCAGACCGACCTGAAGGCGCTGCTGGCCTATTCCACGGTCAGCCAGCTCGGCCTGATCACGGGCATCGCCGGGATCGGCACGTTCGAGGCGCTCGCCGCCGCCTCGATCCACGTCTTCGCGCACGCCCTGTACAAGGCCGCGCTGTTCATGACCGTCGGCATCGTCGACCACGAGACGGGCACCCGTGATCTGCGTCAGCTGGGGGGCCTGCGCCGGACGCTGCCGACGACCGCGCTGGCCGGCGGGCTGGCCGCGGCGTCGATGGCCGGCATCCCGCCGCTGCTCGGCTTCGTCTCCAAGGAGGAGATCTTCGCCGGCTTCCTCGAGACGCACGACCCGGCGTGGCTGGGCACCGTCGGCATCGTGCTCGCCGTGCTCGCCAGCATCGGGACGGTCGCCTACAGCGCCCGCTACTACCTCGGCACCTTCGAGGGCCCGGAACGCGCCCATGCACACCGGGCGCCGACCGCGTTCGCGGCCCCGGCCGCGCTCCTCGGCCTCCTCGGCCTCGGGTTCGCGGCCGTCGTCTGGATCTTCGATCCGCTCGTCGACGCCGTGGGCCACGTCACCACCGGCGACCACGACGGGCACATGCACCTCGCGCTGTGGCACGGGTTCGGCCTGCCGCTGCTGCTGTCGACGATCGTGCTGGGGGTCGGGCTCGGCGCCGTGCTGCTGCGCACCCGGGTCGAGCGGTGGCAGGGCCTGCTGGAGTTGCCGCGCGGCGCCGACGCGTTCGACCGCCTGTACGACGGCGTTCTGGCGCTCGGCGCCCGTGTCGGCACTCCGTCGGTGCCGCACGGCGCCGCCTACTACCTCCTGCCGGTGCTACTGACCATCACCGGGGTCGGCATCGCCGCGACGGCCCGGGTGGGCACCGACGGGCTCGGCGACCCGGCCCCATGGCTGCCGGTGGACTGGGCCATCGTCGTGCTGCTCGCCGGGTGCATCATCGGCACGATCCAGGCCCGAAGCCGGCTGGCCGCGATCGCGACCCTGGGCATGGCCGGCTTCACCGTCGCCGGCTGGTTCGTCCTGCTGGGCGCCCCGGACCTGGCGCTCACCCAGTTGCTGGTCGAGACGCTCTCGGTCGCCCTGTTCGTCGTCGTCTTCCGGCGTCTGCCCTCGACCTTCCCACGCGTCGGCAACGTCCGGAAGGGCGTCGCCGGCGTCGTGGCCGTCAGCGTCGGCACCCTCGTCGCCGTCGCCACCTACCTGTTCACCGGCCGCCGCGGCATCTCCGACATCGGTGCGGAGTTCCTCGCCGAGGGCGAGGGGCTCACCGGCGGCGGCAACGTCGTCAACACGATCCTCGTCGACTTCCGTGCGCTGGACACCCTGGGCGAGATCACCGTCCTGGCCGTCGCCGGCGCGGCCATCTTCTCGCTCGTGCGGCTGTCCTCGCACGGCGCCGTCCCCCGCCCCGGCGGCGACGGCGAACCCACCCGGGCGTCACAGTGGAGCGGCATCGGCATGGTCGACAGCGCGATCCTGCGCACGGCCACCGACCTGCTGGCGCCGGCCATGGTGCTGGCCTCGGTCTGGCTGCTGCTGCGCGGCCACGACGCCGTCGGCGGTGGCTTCATCGGCGGTCTGGCCGTCGGCGCGGCCGTCGTGCTGCTCTACCTCAGCAGGGGCCACCAGCGCATCTGGCAGAGCCGCCTGCTGCGCACGCTGCCGCTAGTCGGTCTCGGGCTGCTCGTCGCCGTCGGCTACGGTTTCGGCGGCCTCGTGACCACCGGGGCGTTCCTCGACGGCGCCAAGTGGTACCTCCCGTTCCACCTCGAGGTCGCTGCGTCCCTGGTGTTCGACATCGGCGTGTACCTCGTGGTCGTCGGCCTGGTCGTCGCCATCGTGCGCCACCTCGGCCAGGGCATCCCCGAACCGTCACCCGACCCCGGCCGCATCGGCGTCCCGACCTGGGCGTCCGACACCGGCGAGGCGGTTCCGCGCGGGACGGGGCGCGCCACGTCGGACGGCGGCGCGCCCGCCGGCGCCGACACCGACGACCACTCCTACTCCAGCGCCAGCCGCGCCCGCCGGGAGGACCAGCCGTGACCGCCGCCATCGTCGTCGGCCTGCTCGCCGCGGGCGGGACCTACCTCGTGATGCAGCGCGGCATCGTGCGCATCACGATCGGGTTCGCACTGCTCGGTCACGCCGCCACCACGATCCTCGTCACCTCCGGCGGGGTCGCCCGCCGGGGCGTGCCGTTCATCGGCGAGCCCGGCACGCCCGCCGACCCGCTCCCCCAGGCGTTCGCCCTGACGGCGATCGTGATCTCGTTCGGGATCACCGCGTTCCTGCTGACGCTCGCGTTCCGGGGCCGTGACGTCCTCGGCCACGACGACGTCGAGGCCGACGCCGACCCGCGCCTGTCCGACGGATCCGACCAGCGTCTGTCCGACGGATCCGACCAGCGTCTGTCCGACGACGAGGACGTGGACCTGCCCGTCGACGAGTACGTGCTGCCCGGGCGCGCCGACCAGGAGGAGCGCCCGTGAGCACCCTCCTGCCGCTCCCGTTCGCGCTGCCGCTGCTCGCGGCCGCCCTCGGGATGCTGTTCCGCGGCCGTCGACGCGTCCAGCGCGCCATCACGACCGTGCTGATGGTCGCACTGGTCGGCCTGGCCGCCTCACTGGTCGTCGCCACCCGCGGCGGCGGGGCCGTGGCCGCCGACATCGGCAATTGGCCGATCAACCTCGCCATCCCGTTCGTCGCCGACGGGTTCGCGGCGCTCGTGCTGCTGACCGTCAGCGTCTCGGCGGTCCTGGCGCTGGTGTTCGCCGTCTCCCGGGGCGAGGACGCCCATCCGCTGTTCCACCCCATGGTCGGCGTCCTGCTCGCCGGTGTGCTCGGCTCGCTGCTGACCGCCGACCTGTTCAACTTGTTCGTCACCTTCGAGGTGATGCTGATCGGCTCGTACGTGCTGCTCACGCTGCGCGGCGACCGACGCCAGGTCCGGGCCGGGGTCATCTACGTGACCGTGAGCCTGCTGGCCTCGACGACGTTCCTCGTCGGCATCGCGCTGGTGTACGGCACGGCCGGGACGGTGTCCTTCGCGAACCTGTACGGCGTGGTCCAGTCCACCCCGACGGCGGCCGTCGGCGCGTCGCTGGTCCTGGCCGCCATCGCCGTCAAGGCCAGCCTGGTTCCCATGCATGCCTGGCTGCCGCGGACCTACGTCCAGGCCGGCCCCGGCGTGACCGCACTGTTCTCCGGGTTGCTCACCAAGGCCGGCGTGTACGTGCTGTTCCGCCTCTACAGCGTGCTGTTCGCCGGGGACCCCGGCTATCGCGGCCTGTGGCTGACCGTGGCCGGCATCACGATGGTGGTGGGCGTGCTCGGCGCCGTCGGCCGCGGCGACATGCGCGGCATCCTCGCCTATCACATGGTCAGCCAGATGGGGTACCTGATCCTGCCGCTGGGGCTGTGGACCCTGGCGGGCGTCACCGCCGGGATCGTCTACCTCGTGCAGTACGTGCTGGTGAAGGGCGCGCTGTTCGTGGCCGTCGGAACGGTGGAGACCCTCACGGGGACCGGCCGGCTGAAGGCCCTCGGCGGCATGGTGCGGACACGCCCGTGGTTGGCGGTGGCCTTCCTCCTGCCCGCCCTGGCGCTCGCCGGTATCCCGCCGACCTCCGGGTTCGTCGGCAAGTACCTGCTCATCCGGGCTGCCTTCGTCGACGCGGCGTGGGTCGCCGGCGGCGTGGCCGTACTGGTGAGCCTCTTCACCCTGCTGTCGATGGTGAAGATCTGGAACGGCGCCTTCTGGGGTGTGCTCACCGAGCGGGTCCGGCAGGAGCCCGGCGGGGTCGCGGTCGGTCTGCGGCCCGTGCCGGCCGGCGGCGCCGGTGACGACGACCCCGTCGTGCCGCGGGCCGCCTCCAACCGGCGCGTCACCGGCATGGTCGCACCCGCGCTGCTCGTCTCCGTCGCCGTGTTCGTGCTGGGCATCGGTGCCCAACCCCTGCTCGAACTCGTCGAGCCGGCCGCCCGCGGGTTGCTGGAGCCGACGGCCTACCTCGAGGCGGTGAGGTCCCTGTGAGCGAACGGTCACGCGGGCTGCCGCGGCGGGTCCTCGGCCTGGTACGCCGGCTGCCCTTCATCGTCTGGGCGCTGCTGGTCTTCCTGTGGGCGCTGCTCGTCTCCAACGTCCGGGTGGCCTGGGAAGTGCTCACCCCCGGCTTCGGCATGACGCCGGCGATCGTGCGCGTGCCGACGTCCACCCGGACGGACTGGGAGACGACGCTGCTGGCCAACATGATCACGATGACGCCCGGGACGCTGTCGATCGAGATCGACGAGGACACCCGGGACCTGTACGTCCACACCCTCTACTACGAGGGTCGCGAGGCTTTCCTGGCCGACATCGCGAGCCTCGAACGCACCCTGCTGAAGGCGACCCGATGACCCTCGTCGACCTGGGACTGGCCGTGCTGGCGCTGTCCTTCGCCCTCGGGATCGTCCGGGCGGTGCGCGGCCCGAGTGTGGCCGACCGCGCCATCGCCGCGGACCTGTGCCTGTACGCCCTCGTCGGCGCCATCGCACTGCTGGCGCTGCGCACCACGTACGAGGAGTTCCTCGACGTGATCCTGATCGCGACGCTGCTGGGCTTCCTCGCGACGATCTCCCTGGGGGCCCTGGTCGGGAGGCGTGACCAGTGACCGACGTCATCGGGGCCGTCCTGATCGGGCTGGGCGTGTTCCTCGTCCTGCTCGCCGGCATCGGGCTGCTGCGCTTCCCCGACGTCTTCATCCGCTCGAGCGCCACCACCAAGGCGGCCGGGCTGGGCATCGCCCTCGTCCTGGCCGGCACGGCGTTCGCCATCGGCACGCCCGAGGCCGCCGTCAAGATGAGCATCGCCATCGTGCTGCAGTTCGTCGGCGCTCCCGTCTCCGGTCACGTGATCGCCCGGGCGGCCTACCGTGCCGGCGCGCCGCTGTGGGACCGCACGGTCACCGACGAGTTGCAGGGATTCGTCGAGCGACCGCACGAAACCGAGGTCCGCTGAAGTTCCGATGAAGGTTTGAGCCGGAAACGCCGAAACCGGCCGCTGGTCGGGTCGGCCGTTTCCCGGCATCTGCCACCTCCACTAGGCTCGAACATCCACGCGACACCCGGTGCCCACCCCGTCGCTCTCCCCAGCGGGACGTGGGCCGGTGCCACGGCATCCAGGCACCGTCGACCGGTGTCGTCCCCACCTCGCCGTCGTGTTCTTGCCCCCGGAGGCCAATGAGCCCCCAGGCTTCGCTGTTGCCGCTCGCCGCTGTCGGCGTGCCGGTGCTGACCGCCGTGGCCATCGTCGTCACCCGGCGGAAGCCGACGCTGCGCGACGCGCTCCTGGTCGTCGGCGCCGTGGTCACCTTCGTGGTGGTCGGCGCGCTGGTGCCCGCGGTCCTGGCCGGCGAGGTGCCGACGACCCGCCTCGGCCAGCTGGTCCCCGGCGTCGAGCTCAGCCTGCGCGCCGACGGCATGGGCATGCTGTTCGCGCTGCTGGCGTCGTTCCTGTGGGTGCTCGCGGGCTCGTACGCCGTCGGGTACATGCGCGGTGACGCCGCGGCCAACCAGACCCGCTTCTACGCCTTCTACGCGCTGTGCCTGTCGACCGCCTTCGGCGTCGCGTTCGCCGGGGACCTGTTCACCTTCTTCGTCTTCTACGAACTGCTGACGATCGCGACCTACCCGCTGGTGACCCACAAGGGTGACGCGAAGGCGATTGCGGCCGGGCGCCTCTACCTCGGTGTGCTCCTGTCGGGCGGCGTGCTGGTGCTGGCAGCCACGCTGCTCGTGTGGGCCAACGTCGGCGAGCTCGGCTTCGCGCCCGGCGGCATCGTCGGCGACACCATGGGCACCGGGCTGACCGTGCTGGTGTTCGCGCTGTTCGCCGCCGGGTTCGCCACCAAGAGCGGCGTCATGCCGGTCCACCGGTGGCTGCCGGCCGCCATGGTCGCGCCCACGCCCGTCAGCGCCCTGTTGCACGCCGTCGCCGTGGTCAAGGCCGGGGTGTTCGCGTTCGGGCGTGTCGTCGGCTTCGTGATCGGGCCCGGTGTCCTGCTCGACCTCGGCGTCCAGGGCTGGCTGTCGCTGGCGGCCGGGATCACGATCGCGGTCGCGTCGGTGGTCGCGCTCCGGCAGGACCACCTGAAGCGGCGGCTCGCGTTCTCCACGATCGCCCACCTGTCGTTGATCGTGCTCGGGTTCTCGCTGCTGTCCGCGACCGCCTACGAGGGCGGGCTGCTGCACATCGTCAACCACGGGCTGCTGAAGATCACGCTGTTCTTCTGTGCGGGCGCGATCCACATCGCCGCGCACAAGGACCATGTCAGCGAACTGGACGGCATCGGCCGGCGCATGCCCTTCACGATGGTCGCCTTCGCCGTGGCGTCCTACGGGCTGGCGGCCCTGCCACCGATGGGCGGGTTCGTCAGCAAGTGGTACCTCTCCCTCGGTGCGCTCGATGCGGACCAGCAGGTCTACGCCGCACTCATCGTGATCAGCGGCCTGTTCACGGCCGGCTACCTGTTCCCGGTCGTCTACCGCGCCTTCTTCAAGCCGCTCTCCGAGGAGGCGCGCGCCCACCCCCACGGCGAGGCATCCCCGCTGATGGTGGTGCCGTTGTGCGTCACCGCGTTGGTCGGGCTGCTGCTCGGACTGGGGGACCTCGGCGGCGTGTACTCGATCGCCTCCGACGTGGCCGCCACCGTGACGGGGGGTGCGCCGTGACCCGCCGCCGCATCTGGCTCGTCACCGCCGTGGCCTTCGTGGTCGTCGTCCTGCTCGATCTCGTCGTGCAGTACGCCCGTTTCCCCGGCTACGGGGCGCTCCTCGGCTTCGCGGGCTGCTACCTGCTGGTCTACGTCGCCAAGTGGCTCGGCCAGTCGGTCCTGCAGCGGCGCGAGACCTACTACGCCGACGACCTGACGCCCGACGTGCAGGACGACGTGCGCCCGGACGTCTCCCCCGAGGTGGGAGGTGAGGTCCGTGGCTGAGCTGCTGCTGCATCCGATCGTGCCGATGCTGCTCGGCGCGGCGCTCGTGCGCGTCGCGCCGCGGGCGGTCGGCAACGTCGTCATGCTGCTCGCGCCGGCGCTGGCGCTCGCGGCGGTGTGGGTCCTGGAGCCCGGCACGTCCGTGACCGTGCCGTGGCTGCAGTGGGAACTCGAGGTCCTGCGCGTCGACGGCCTGTCGCGGCCCTTCGGGATCATCTTCGCCGTCGCCGCGATCTGCGCCGGGCTGTACGGGCTGCGGACCCAGCAGGCATCCGAGCGCACCTCGGCGCTGGTCTACGCCGGCGCGGCCATGGGCGTGGTGTTCGCCGGCGACCTCATCACCTTCTTCCTGTTCTGGGAGATCAAGGCGGTCGCCAGCACGCTGGTGATCATGGCCCGGCGCAACGCCCGTTCGGGGCGGTCGGGCATGCGCTACCTGTTCGTGCACGTGCTCGGCGGCAAGCTGCTGCTCGCCGGCATCCTGTGGCACTGGACGGCGACCGGCTCGCTCGCCTTCGACCGGTTCGAGCCGTCGGCCGGCGCCGTACTCATCCTGCTGGCCTGCCTGCTCTCCGCCGCCGTCCCGCCGATGCACGCCTGGTTGCCCGACGCCTACCCGGTGGCCACCGTCGCTGGCACCGTCTTCCTCTCCGCCTACACCACCAAGGCCAGCGTGTACGCCCTCGCCCGCGGGTTCGCCGGCTGGGAGGTGCTGGTGTGGCTCGGCGTGGTCATGGCCGTCTACGGCGTGATCTACGCCATCCTGGAGAACGACATCCGGCGGCTGCTGGCCTACCACATCGTCAGCCAGGTGGGCTTCATGGTCACGGGTGTCGGCATCGGCACCGAGGTGGCCATCAACGGCACCACGGCCCACGCGTTCGCGCACATCCTCTACAAGGCGCTGCTGCTGATGGGCGCCGGCGCGGTGCTGTACGCCACCGGACGCAGCAAGGCCAGCGCGCTGGGGGGCATCGCCAACCGGATGCGGCTGGTCCTCGGCCTGTACCTCGTCGGCGCGCTCAGCATCTCGTCGCTGCCGTTCCTCAGCGGCTTCGTGTCCAAGGAACTGGTGGTGGAGTCGGCCTACGTCGACGAACGCGCGCTGGTCGTCCTGATCCTGCAGATCGTGTCGGTGGGTACCTGGCTGTCCACCGGGCTCAAGCTGCCCTACGCGGCCTGGTTCGGCACCGACGGCGCCGGCCCGCGCACCAACGACGAGGGCCACCCGATCCACGTGGCGCCGGTGCCGCGCACGATGCTGGCCGCCATGGGGATCGTCGCGGCGCTCAACCTCGCGATCGGCCTGGCGCCCGGGCTGCTGTACGACCTGCTGCCCCACCCGGTCGACTACCAGCCCTACTCGGTGGGCAAGGTGCTGGAGAAGATCCAGATCCTGCTGTTCACCGCGTTCGCGTTCGGGCTGCTACTGAAGAAGCTGCAGGCCAAGGCGATGATCACGGTGGACACGGACTGGGTGTACCGGCGCCTGCCGCTGGTGGTCGGGGAGCTCGGCCGCCGCGGCCGCACCGCCGAGGCGCCGGTCGCGGCACCGGCACCCGCACGGCCGGCGCTGCTCACCCGGTTCCAGGCCGCGCGGACCGACGTGCTGGCACGCTTCGGACGAGACCGCGAGGGGCCGCCGCCGGTCGCCGCGACCTGGACGCTGGGCTCCGTGCTGCTGGCCGCCGGCATCGTGCTGTTCCTCGTCAGCGTGGTGCCGTCATGAGCCGGCTACGCGGCCCCGTCCTGTTCGCCCTGTTGCTGGGGTTCTGGCTGCTGCTGTCGTGGCGGCTCGACCCGCTCTTCCTGGTGATGGGTGTCGGCTCTGCCGCGCTGGTGACCTGGTTGAGCCGCCCACTTCTGGACGCGGTGCTCGGCGACCGGGGCCGGGCGGCCCGCCACGTGCGTCCGTGGTATCTGCTGCTCTACGTGGTCTGGCTCATCGGCCGCCTGCTGCCCGCCGGCCTGCACATCCTGCGCGTCGTGCTCGACCCGCGGGTGCCGCCGCGACCCGGGGTCGCACGGTTCCGCACCAACCTCGCCAGCCCTGCCGCCCGCACCATGCTGGCCACCTCGATCACGATGGTGCCCGGCACCATGACCCTCGACGTCGACGGCGACGAGTTCACCATCCACGCCTTCACCCCCACCGCGGTCGCCGACCTCGCCAACGCCGCGACGCAGCGCCGCATCGCGCGCGTCTTCGGCGACCCACCAGACGACCCGCCACGGATCGTCTGGGACGAGCGCCGGCCGTCGCCGGTCGATCCCGACGACCTGGGGAGGCGATGATGGGCGACTGGGACCCGTTCCTCGTCGGCGTGCTGCTGGTGGTCGCCGTCCTGATCGCGCTGGGCCTCACACGCGTCTGGTCCGGACCGACGGTGTTCGACCGCCTGGTGGCGGTCGCGCTCGTGGCGGTCAACGGCGTCGTCGTGATGGTGGTGCTCGGGTTCGTGCTCGGCCGGCCCGGGTTCTTCCTCGACATCGCCCTGGGGTTCATGCTGCTGGCCTTCCTGCTGCCCATCGCCCTCGGCCGCTACTTCCAGGGCCGCGAGACGCCGCCGGACGATCCGCGCCGCGTCGACGGCGGCCCGATCGACGGCGCCCCCATCGACCGCGGCGCGACCGAAAGCGACCCGCGGGACGGGGGTGGACGATGAGCTGGATGCTGTTCGTCTCCACGCCGCTGATCGTGTTCGGCCTGGTGCTGCTCGTGGCCTCCACGGTGGGGCTGCTCAAGCTCCCCGACCTGTACACACGTGCCCACGCCGTGGCGAAGTCGGAGACACTCGGACTGCTGCTGCTGTTCGTCGGCCTGCTGTTCCGTCCGGAGCTGGAGATCGACGCGAGCTTCCGGCTCGCGTTCGTGCTCATCGCCTCGCTGATCCTGAACCCCACCGCCGTGCACGCGCTGGTCCGGGCGGCTCACCGTTCGGGCGCCCTGCCGGTGCAGACGGTCGACCAGGCCTCGGCCGAGGCCGAGATCCAGCAGGCGCTGGCGGACACCGCCGTCGAAGAGGAGGAACGCGCGTGATCGTCCCCCTCGACATCCTCTTGTTCGTCATCCTGATCGCCACCGCGATCCTGGCCCTGCACGTCGAGGACCTGCTCGCGGCCGTGGCACTGCTGTCGGCCTACAGCCTCTTCGCCGCGCTGCTGTTCGCGGGCCTGTCCGCCCTGGACGTCGCCCTGGTCGAGGCGGCGCTGGGAGCGGGCCTGACGGGCGTGCTGTTCATCGCCGCGATCCTCGCCACGACGCGGCGGTCGCAACCACGCACGGACCGCCGACGGTTGTGGGTCGTGCTCCCGCTGATCGCCGGTTTCATCGGCCTCATGCTCTACGCCAGCACGGGGCTTCCCGACCGTGGCGACCCCGAGGCGCCCGCCCACCAGGGCGTCGCCACGGCCTACATCGAGGGGTCGCTCGAACAGACGCAGACGCCCAACGTCGTCACCGCGATCCTCGCCGACTACCGCTCGCAGGACACCCTCGGCGAGACGCTGGTGATCGTCACCGCCGCCCTGGCCGCCGCGCTGGTGCTCGTCCGTCATCGCGGCGACGACGAGGAGCCGGCCAGCGGGGACACGCCACGACCGTCGCCGACGGCCGACGACCGACACGGCGAAGGTGACGGGCGATGATCGGCGCCTACCCGTCCGAGGTCGTCCGCGTCATCTGCGCGGTCGCGAGTCCGTTCATCGCCCTGTTCGGGCTGTACGTGATCGCCCATGGCCACTACGGCCCCGGCGGCGGCTTCGCCGGCGGGGTGTTCGTGGCGGTCGGTGCGATCCTGCCCCGGTTGACGCTCGACGAGTCCCTGGCGTACCGGCTCATCCCCCGCTCGGCCGGGCCGCTGGCCGCCGGGGTCGGCATGCTGCTGTTCCTCGTCGTCGCCACACTGCCGCTGCTGGTCGGTGGGGCGTTCCTCGACTACGGCGCCATCCAGGTTGCCGGCATGGAGGCCGCGCGCGTGCGCTACCTCGGCATCCTGGTCGTGGAGATCGCCGTCGGCCTGGCGGTGTTCGGCGCCATGGTCCTGATCTTCGACGCCATCACGGGGCGGAGCAGCCGATGATCGACCTGTTCCTCGCCCGCTACATCTACGTCCTGGTGCTGGTGCTGCTCGCCATCGGCCTGTACGGGATGCTGGCCAAGGGCGACCTCGTCAAGAAGGTCGTCGGCATGACGATCTTCACCACCGCGATCTACCTGTTCTTCATCGAGGGCAGCGTCCAGGACGGCGCCACCGCGCCGATCATCGACCCCGCGCTGGGTTCGGACCCGCAGGCGTACGTCGACCCGCTCCCCCACCTGCTGATCCTGACCGCCATCGTCGTCGGGGTCGGCGTCGTCGGCGTGGCACTGTCGCTGCTCGTGCGGCTGTACCGGGCGCACGGCACCCTCGACGAGGCCGTCATCGCCGACCGCCTCTCCGGCCGGGCCGAGCCGATCGGCACCCCCACCGAGGCCGACCCGGTCGACGCCACAGGCCGGGGACGCCGGCGCGCGGGCCCCGCGGACGGCCAGCGGCCCGGCCGCGACGACCAGGCGGGTCGCTGACGTGGAAAACCTGCCGATCCTCGTCCTGCTGCCCCTGCTGTTCGGGGCCATCCTGAGCATGATCGCCGGGCTGTGGCGGCCGCTGGCGGCCCAGGTCATCGCGGTGGTGTCGACCGCGGCGTCGCTGGTCCTGGCCGTCGTCGGACTGCTGCGCGTGGTACCAGACGGCCGGCTCACCCACGACCTCGGCGGCTGGGCGCCGAGCATCGGCATCGAGTACGTCCTCGACCCGCTGTCCGCGTACATGACCGTGATCATCGCGCTCATCGGACTGCTGGTCTGCGTCTACCCGGTGGGGGCCGCGTTCGACCTGAAACCGCGCGGCGGCGCCCCGCTGTACCCGCTGGCGCTGCTGCTGCTGACCGGACTGACCGGCGTCGTGCTCAGCGGCGACCTCTTCCACCTGTTCGTCATGCTCGAGATCTACGCGATCGCGACCTACGGACTGGTGTCGCTGGGCGGCGACCGCGGCGTACTCGCGTCGCTGCGCTACCTGCTGCTGGGCACGCTGGGCAGCGGCCTGTACCTGCTGGGGGTCGGGTTCCTGTACTTCTCGACCGGCACGCTCAACATGGCGGACATGGCGCAGGCCCTGCCGCCGCTGGCCGACTCCCCCACCACCCTCGGGGCCATGGCACTGATCGTCATCGGCCTGGCGCTAAAGATGGCGCTGTTCCCGCTGCACGTGTGGCTGCCGGACGCGCACAGCTACTCCCCGCCCGGCGTCGCGGCCCTGCTGGCCGCCGTCCAGGTCAAGGCCGGCGCCTACGGGCTCGTGCGCATCCTCTTCGACGTGTTCGGCCCCGCCTACGGGGACGGCGCGGGCCTGCCGGTCAGCACGGCACTGACCTGGTTCGGCCTGGCCGGCATCCTCGTCGGCTCGGTCCTCGCCATCCAGCAGACCGACCTGAAGCGGCTGCTGGCTTACTCCACGGTCGCGCAGCTCGGCTACATCGGGGTCGGGATCGGCCTCGCGAACCCGCTCGCGCTGGTCGGCGCGCTACTGCACGTGCTGAACCACGCCGTGATGAAGAGCGGCCTGTTCCTCGTGGCCGGCGGCATCATCCAGCAGACCGGCCTGAAGACGATCGCGAAGTTCGCCGGCCTCGGCAAGCGCATGCCGCTGACCATGGCCGGGTTCGCACTGGCCGGGCTGTCGATGGTCGGGATCCCGCCCACCGCCGGGTTCTTCTCCAAGTTCTACCTCGTCTGGGGCGGCATCGAGGCCGGCAACTGGGCCGTCTTCGTGGTGGTCGTGTCCTCCAGCCTGCTGACGGCCGTCTACTTCCTGCGTCTGTTCGAGCAGATCTTCGTCCGCGAGCCGGAACTCGAGGTGGTCGCCGCCGCCCGGGAACCCGGTCCCCGCGTGGTCGGCACCGTCGCCGTGTTGGGTGCCGCCGTCGTGCTCATCGGGGTGTTCAACGCCGTCATCGTCGAGAACGTCCTCATGCCCGTCGCCGACCGCATGCTCGGGTGACCTTCCCGGGGTGCCGCCACCGGCGCGTCCTGGGCGGCACCCGTGACGTCCGCCACGAACGGCGTCGCCCCCGCCGACGGGTCGGCGGGGGCGACGGTCCTCGGGTGCGACGGCGTCAGCTCTCCGTGGGCGCCGGAAGCGCGCACGACCAGCCGTAGACCTCGTCGGGCTGCAGCGACGCGGTCACCTGCTGGGCGGAGGTCAGCTGGGCCCCCGACAGCCGTGGTGCCAGCACTTCGGCGCGCGTCTGCATCGCCGCCTCGGCGTCCTCGTCCAGCGTCAGCACGTGGATGCCCAGCACCGAGTCACCCGCGTAGATGACGTCGTCGTGCCACATCGGCATGAACGCGTTGCCGCCCTCGGGACGGAAGTACGCCACCTGGATCGGGTCGGTCGGGTCGCTGACGTCGAGGAACCGGAAGCCCTGGGTGTACCAGGCACCGGCCGCGATCCCGTCGCGCAACTGGAAGTAGTGCGCGGAGCAGGTGATCGGCGCGACGTCCAACGCCGAGCCCTCCTTGTCCGCGACGCTCCACACGCCGACCTGCTCGAGCGCGAAGCCCGGCTCGGTCTCCGGGTCCGCGTCCTCGTCGTACCAGCCCTGACCGTCCTTCGCGCCCTCGATCGAGGCGATGTAGAACTTGCCCGCCTCGGAACACGGCGCGGAGAAGTTCTCGTCGGTGACGTAGAGCAGGTCGCCGGTCGCCCAGTCGCCGCCGGCACCGTCGGCCAGGCCGGGACGCCGCGGACGCTCGGAATCGGTCAGCAGCCGGTCTCCGGCCCCGTCGATCGGACGCTCGGAGTTGTGGATCGCACCGAACATGCGCGACGGGTCGTCGGGGTCGTTGTACTCGCCGACCTCACCGCCGGCGAAGGGCACCGGGTCCCAGGCGGTCGCCTCGCGCGGCAGGCCGTCGTTGGTCGGGTCCGGGTGGATCCCGTCGGTCCAGTAGCCGCGCACACCCCCGCGACCGGACACCCACGCGACGCCGGCCTGGTCGACCTGGACGTCGTGTGCGTAGTCGGTGGCGCCGCGGTAGCGGCCCGTGTCCACGGGCTCCTCGAACGTGGTGATGTTCGTCAGGTCGCGCACGTCGGTGACGAAGATCGGCCGGCCGATCCACTCGTCCGGCTGGTAGGCCGCCGTGGCCGGACCACCGCTCCACAGGTAGTCGCAGTCGTTCACGCAGGTCGCCGTGTGCCCGGCGGGCACCTCGTGGAAGAGCACGACCTCGGGGGCGGTCACGTCGGACAGGTCGATCACGTAGAAACCGGCCACCCCGGTGGGTTGCGGGTTCTGGAACGCCCGTGGGTCACGCGACAGGAACGCGACCTGACGGTCCTTGTCGATGTTGAGCGACTCCGCCGACCAGAACGTCCCTTCCGCGTCGTCCGCGTCGAGGTCGTAGTCGTCGTCGTCGAGGCGCAACTCGTCCAGTTCGACGGCACCGACCTCCTGCGGGTCCAGCGGGTCCGTCAGGTCGTAGACGCGCAGCCCCATGGCGGTACCGAACGCCACCATGTACTCGGTCCCGCCCTGCTCCATCACGTTGATCGACGACACGCCCCGGACGTCGATGGTGGTGTGATGGGTCACGCCCTGCGAGGTCGCCTGGTCGAGCCCTTCGACGTGGCGGACCGTCCGCCACACGAACGACGCGGCCTGGTCACGGCGCAGGTCGCGACGCGGCCGGAAGGTGCCGTCGTCGAAGCCCAGCGCGATGCCGAGGTCGGCCAGCGCGTTGATCTCGTCGGCGTGCACGCTGCCGGCGAGGTCGGTGAACCGGTCCTCGCCGTCGACCGCGTCCGGGCTGAACCACCGGTGCAGCACGGCGGCGACCTGGTCGCGGGTGATGTGCGCGTGGGGACGGAACGTGCCGTCCCGGTAGCCCTGCACGAGGCCGGCCTCGTAGGCGGCGGCGATGTTGTCGGTGTGGTCGAACTCCGGGACGTCGTCGAACGGTCGGGCGTCCGACGGGGGCAGCCCCGCGGCGCGGACGACGACGCTGGCGAGCTGGGCCCGTGTCAGCGTGCCACCGACGTCGAAGCGCCCGTCCGTACGGCCCTGCATGATCCCGCGCTCGGCGAGCTCGTAGATGGCCTCACCGTGTGGTCGTGTATCGGGGTCCACGTCGCTGAACGGCGGCTGTGCCGCGGCAGTGGCGACCGTGGACGCGACGAGCGTCCCGGCCGCCAGCACGGCGATCCCACCGTTCCGGCGCGTGAACCGTCGTTTCGTGACGGTCACGTCGTACTCCCTCTCTCCATGGCCGCATGGCCGCGGCCCATGGCGACCCTAGGTGGCGGCCGGGCGGCCGTGGGGCCGCATGCGCTGACGGCACGACGCCCGCAGCGTCAGGCGGGCGCCGCATCGACGACGACCAGGACCGTGTCCGCGTCGACGTACTCACCGGGGGCGACGTGAACGGCGGCCACCTCACCGGCGACGGCAGCCGTGATCCGGTGCTCCATCTTCATCGCCTCGATGACGGCGAGGAGGTCGCCGCGGGCGACCCGGTCGCCGGGAGCGACCGCGACCCGGGTGACCGCGCCGGGCATGGGCGCCGTCGTGGCACCCGCCACCTCGGCGGCCGCCGCAACGGGGAAGCGCGGGAGCACGGTGACGCCCACCCAGCCACGGGCCGTGTCGACCAGTGCGACGCGCACGGCCTGCTCCCCCGCGCCGGCCGGCGTCAACCATCGCACGGCCAGCCGTCGGCGGTGCCCCTCGACCTCGAGGGCGAGGAAGTCGGGCCCGACCTCGATCACCTCGACGTGCTGCTCGGACGCGGGTGCGGCGTCGTCCTGCAGCACGCCCGGGCTCACGTCGTCGAAGACCCCGATTCGCCAGGCGCCTCCGTCGCGGTCGCGTGGCTGGATGCGCACCGTCCGGGGCGCGGTCGCTCCCGGAGCCGTCACCCGGAGCTGCTGCCCGAACGCCCGGGTGTTCGAGAACCCGGCGGGGACGCCCCGGGGCAGCGCGCCCGAGTCCGCCGTGAGCAGGGCGTGCAGGCCGGCGGCGGCCACGGCGAGCTCGACGGCCGCCGGATCCGGTGCCGGCAGGGGCCGCGTCGCGGGGTCGAAGCGCTCGGCGAGGAAGGCGGTGGTCGTGTCGCCTTGGAGGAACGCGGTGTCGCGCAGGACGGCGACCAGCAGGTCGCGGTTGGTGGTGGCGTGCAGCAGCGTCCGCTCGAGCGCGGCGGCGAGCCGGCCGGCGGCCTCGCCGCGCGTCGGCGCCCAGCCGATGGCCTTTGCCAGCATCGGGTCGTAGTCCGGACCGACGACGTCGCCGCCGCGGACGCCGACGTCCCAGCGGATGCCGTCCCCCGCGGCCGGCTCGAACACGAGCAGCGGGCCTGGCGCCGGCCGGTGGCCGTGCGCGGGATCCTCGGCGTACAGCCGCGCCTCGATGGCGTGGCCAGCCTGCCGGACGTCCGCCTGCGCGAACGGCAGCGGCAGGCCCGCCGCGACCAGGAGCTGGAGGCGCACGAGGTCCAAGGTGCCGTCACCGTCGTCGCCGGCGATGCGGACCGTCGCCTCCGTCACGGGGTGCTCGACCTGCAGCCGCGTGTTGACCTCGAGGAAGGCGAACGCCTCCCGGGGATCGACCTCCTCACCGCCACGCCGCCGCGCCAGCACGGCGTCGTCCGCGACGAATTCGACCGTGCCGGCGTTGACGTAGCCGATCGCACGGGCGGCGCTGACCGCGGCCGAGGTCAGGGCCTCGCGCACCTCGGTGTCCACGGCCGGGGACGGGGTCTCCTCGACGACCTTCTGGTGCCGGCGCTGGATGGAGCACTCGCGCTCGAACAGGTGCACCACGGCGCCGTGGGCGTCGGCGAGGACCTGCACCTCGAGGTGGCGGGGGCGCTGGACGAACCGCTCGAGGAAGACCCGGTCGTCGCCGAACGCCGACGCCGCTTCGCGCCGCGCACCCGAGACGGCCTCGTTCAGCTCCGCCGGGTCGGCGACCAGGCGCATGCCCTTGCCCCCACCGCCCGCCGCCGCCTTCACCAGCAGCGGATAGCCGACCTCGTGCGCCAGTTCGGCCACCTCTGCGTCGTCGAGGCCCGACGTCAGCTCGCGGCCCGGCAGGACCGGAACGTCCGCAGCCGCCAGGCGTCGCTTGGCCTCCAGCTTGTCGCCCATCGCCGCGATGACGTCCGGCGGCGGCCCGATCCAGGTGAGGCCGGCCGCGGCCACCGCCGTTGCGAACGCGGCGTTCTCCGAGAGGAAGCCGTAGCCGGGATGGACCGCGTCGGCGCGGCAGCGCAGCGCCGCCTCGACGATCCGGTCGATGCGCAGGTAGCTGTCGACCGCCCGGGCACCGCCGATGCGGACCGCCTCGTCGCAGACCTCGACGTGGAGGGCGTCCGCGTCGGCGTCCGAGAACACGGCCACGGTGGCGATGCCGAGCTGCCGGCAGGTCCGGGCGACCCGGACGGCGATCTCGCCGCGGTTGGCGATCAGGACGCGGCGCGGCAGCCGCGGAGCGGAGGTCGGCACGGCGCTCACATCCGGAACACGCCGAAGCCGGTGGCGCCCCGGACCTCGGCGGAATGAACGGCGGAGAGGGCGAGCCCCAGGACGTGCCGGGTGTCGCGCGGGTCGACCACCCCGTCGTCCCAGCCTTGACCGGTGGCGTAGAGGGCGTTGGACTCCTGTTCGATCTGCTGCTCGACCATGCGGCGTACCGCCGCGTCCTGCTCCTCGTCCCACGGCTCGCCACGGTTCTCCGCGGCGCTGCGCGCGACGATCGACAGCACGCCGGCCAGTTGCTGGGGGCCCATCACCGCGATGTGGTGATTGGGCCACGTGAACAGCATTCGGGGGTCGTAGGCGCGCCCGCACATGCCGTAGTTGCCGGCCCCGTACGAGGCGCCGGTCATGAGCGTGAGGTGGGGCACCTCGGAGTTGGTGACGGCGTTGATGAGCTTCGCACCGTCCTTGACGATGCCGGCCTGCTCGTAGTGGGTGCCGACCATGAAGCCGGTGATGTTCTGCAGGAACAGCAGCGGGACGGGCAGGCGGTTGCACAGCTGGATGAACTGTGCCCCCTTCTCCGCCTCCTGGTTGAACAGGACCCCGTTGTTGGCGAGCACGCCGACCGGGAAGCCGTGGATCGACGCCCACCCGGTGACGAGGTTCGGCCCGTAGGCGGGCTTGAACTCCTCGAAGCGCGACCCGTCGACCACGCGTGCCAGCACCTCGCGGCTGTCGAACGGCTCGCGCAGGTCCACCGAGGCAATCCCGAGCAGGTCCTCCGGATCGTGCAGCGGCGGGTCGGCCGGCTCGCTCGGGCCCGGACCGGCCTTGTTCCAGCGCAGGTGACCGACGACGTCGCGGGCGATGCGGATGGCGTCGATCTCGTCGTCGGCGAGGTAGTCGCCCAGACCGGACGTGCGCGCGTGCATCACGGCCCCGCCGAGCTCCTCCTCGTCGGCCTCCTCGCCGGTGGCCATCCTCACCAGGGGCGGCCCACCCAGGAACACCTTGGAGCGGTCGCGGACGAGCACGGTGTAGTCGCTCATGCCGGGTACGTAGGCGCCACCCGCGGTCGACGAGCCGAAGACCACCGAGATCGTCGGGATCCCCGCCTTCGACAGCGCGGTGAGGTCGTGGAAGGTCCGACCGCCGCGCACGAAGATGTCCTTCTGCGTGCGCAGGTCCGCGCCGGCGGACTCCGTGAGGTTGATCACGGGCAGCCGGTTCTGCGCCGCGACCTGCAGGCCGCGCAGCGCCTTCGTGACCGAGAACGGGTTCGAGGCGCCGCCCTTCACGGTGGGGTCCGCGCCGGTGACGAGGCATTCCACGCCACGCACGACACCGATGCCCTGCACGACCGAGCCACCGACGTGGAAGTCGCTGCCCCAGCCGATCAACGGCTGCAGCTCCAGGAACGGGCTGCCGGGATCCAGCAGCAGGGCGATCCGTTCACGGATCGTGAGCTTGCCGCGCTGCCGGTGCCGCGCGAGCTTGTCCGGCCCGCCGCCGGCTGCCGCCGCCACGAGCTGCGCCTCGATCTCGGCCAGCAGCGCCAGATTCGCCTCGCGGTTACGCGCGAAGCCCTCCGAGGTCACGTCGACCCGCGACCCCAGTACGCCGCCTCCGACGCCCACCGGCCCTCCTGATTCGCGCCGCATCGTCTCACGTCCGACGTACGGAACGGAAACCTACAGAACGTTCTGGCCGGGCGCCGCGTCGGCGAACACGTTCAGGACGTGCCCATCTTCCGAAGACCGTCGACCAGGACCTCGATCTCCTCGTCGGTCAGGCGGGCGCCGCGATGCACCAGGGTGAAGCGCCGGGGCGGCATCCCACGACGACCGCTCGGGATGCGGACCACGGCCAGCACGCTCAGCTGGCGGCCAGAACGCGGTCCTTTCCGGCATGCTTGGCCGCGTACAGCGCACGGTCGGCAGCCTGCAACAGCAGTTCCCCGTCCATCCCGACGCGCAGCTCGGCGACGCCGACGCTGGTCGTCACCTCGAGTCCGTGCGCGAGTTCCGCCCACCGGCCGTCGTCTCGCACCGCGACCCGGACGTCCTCGGCGATCCGGTGGGCCTGCACGTGGTCGCAGTCCGCGAGCACGACGACGTACTCCTCACCGCCGTAGCGGGCGCAGGCGTCGGTGGGCCGGACCGATGCCTGCAGCAGCGTGGCCACGCGCCGCAGCACCTGGTCCCCGACGGCGTGCGAGAACCGGTCGTTGACCTGCTTGAAGTCGTCGAGGTCGAGCAGCAGCAGGGCGGTCGGTCGCCCGTCGACGCGGCGCCGGACCGCCTCGTCCAACACCTGCTGCAGACCACGCCGGTTGAGCAGGCCGGTCAGCGCGTCGGTGATGCGGTCACGCTCCAGACGCTCGAGCTGGTAGCGCACCTGCAGGGCCCGCACGCGCTGCTCGGAGGCCGTGTCGAACAGGCTGCGCTCGACCTCGCGCAGGTGCCGGAGCCAGCGCAGCGCCTCCGTCGGCTTCCCGAGGTCCTCGCAGAGGTCGGCCAGCGCCTCGGCGGACTGGGCGCACTCGCGTGGTAGCCCCAGCCGCTCGGCATCACCGTGCGCCTGGAGCAGCAGGGACGTGGCGCGCCCGGGCTCGTCGGCGCCGACGAGGCGACCCAGCCGCATGCGGCTCTCCACGGCCCCGTGGAGGTGTCCCGCCCGCCCGTAGTTGCGCAGGGCCGCCTCGTAACCGCTGCGGGCGTCGGCGAGCGCGCCAGCCACCTCGTCGGCCATCGCGAGGTTGTGCTCGGTCATCGCGACGCCGCGCCACTCCCCCGCCGCGGCGAAGGCCCGGCGCGCCGTGTGCAGCAACGCCCGTGCCGCGAGGACGTCGCCCTCGGCGGTCGCGATCTTCGCGAGGTTGTTGCGCACCCCGGCGGCGGCGACCTCGTCCTGCAGGTCCTCGTGCAACGCGAGGCAGCGTTCGTAGGCCTGACGGGCGTCGGTGAGATCGCCACGGCTGTAGAACGTCACACCGATACGGTTGAGCGTCGCGGCGGCACCGGCCAGGTCGCCCAGCTGTTCGTACAGCGCCAGGGCATCGAGGAGCCGCTCCATGCCGGTCGACACCTCACCGAGCACGCATTCGAGATAGCCGTACTCGGCCAGTGCAGGGGCGCGGTCGTCGGCCGACGCCGCCTCGTCGAGGATCGCCACCGCCTCGAGCAACGCCCGAAGCGCCGGCATGTAGTCGTTGCGCAACGCGTGGCAGGCGCCCTCGAGCGTGAGCGCCCGGCCGCGCAGCACGTCGTCGCCGGTCGCGCTGGCCCGGTCGCGCAGCCGCTGCGCCACGTGCAACGCTGTCTGCGGATCCTGCCGTCGCCGTCGCCACGCGGTGTCGAAGTCGTCGAGTTCCTCGAAGCCCACTCGGTCCCCAGGTCGTGGACGTCCACTGCCCCACCCGAGTCGTCCCCGCTCGGGTACCGGTCGGGATCCTAGACGCTGACGGGCCGTGGGCGGCACGGAAGGTGGGACACCGGTCCCTGCCCACCTGGCTCCGGGAGTCCTTCACTGATGGTCCGGTCGGGGGGCCGGACCGGCGGGAGCCGGGGGCACGACGCGTGAACGGCGCGCCAGGACCAGCCGCGCCGTCGAACCGACGGGGGCGGCATGGGACGGGGCAACGATCGGCCTGCAGGTGCGGCGCAGGGCGGCCCGGCGGGCACCACACCGGCACAGACGCGCCAGAGCGTGCGGGTCGCCGACGACCTCGACGACCCCGGTTGGGACCAGTTCCTGCGCGCGACCGGCTACGCCCACCACACGCAGAGCTCGGTGTGGGCACAGACCAAGGTACGCGAGGGCTGGGAGCCCTTGCGTGTGATCGTCGAGCGTGGCGGATGCATCACCGCTGGCGCTCAACTGCTGTGCCGGCAGTTCGCCGGCGTCGGCGGCGTGGCGTACCTGCCGCGTGGGCCGGTGGCCGCGGCCGGCGACCCGGCGGCGGCGGATGCCGTGATGGTCCGGCTGGGTCAGGTGGTGCGCGAAGCCCGCATCCATGCCGTACTGATCGAGCCCGATCCGACCACGGCTACCTCGGTCCGCGGCCTCGCTGCCGACGGCCTCGTCGCCACCCGCCAGCGACTGTCCCTCGGGGCCACGACGGTCGTCGACCTCACGCGTGACCCGGACGCGTTGCTGGCCGGGATGCGCACCAAGACCCGGTACAACATCCGCGTCGCCGAGCGGCGAGGTGTCGAGGTCCGCCACGGCGGCGCGGACGATCTGCCGACCTTCCATCGGTTGCTCGTGGCGACCGGCCAGCGGCAGGGCTTCGAGGCGCCCTCGCTCGACTACTTCCGACGCTGGTTCGAGCTGCTCGGGGCGCGAGGTCACCTGCAGCTGTTCCTCGCGGAGTACGGCGGTGAGCCGGTCTCGGGCATGCTCGGCGTCACGTTCGGGTCCACGTTCGTCTACAAGCGCGGCGCCTGGTCCGGCGAGCACAGCGGGCTGCATCCCAACGAGGCCCTGCACTGGGCCGCCATGCGCTGGGCACGCGACGCCGGCTACCGGCGCTACGACTTCGACGGCATCGAGCGCTCGGTGGCCGAGCGGGTGGCCGGCGGCCACCCGCTCCCCAAGGAGGCGGTGTCGTCGGTCACCCGCTTCAAGCTCGGCTTCGGCGGCGAGGTGATCCTGTTGCCCTCCAGCCGGCTCCTGCTGCCCGGCCGGTTCCAGCGGCGGCTGTACCGGCTCGCGGGGCGACGGCTCGAGCGCACACGCGTGCTGCGTCGCCGGTTGCGTGGCGCCCTGGTCAGCGCCCGGACCGTCTGACGCGCTGCGGGGCAGGTGTCACTGCCACGACGGCGGTGCTTCGGGCTCACTCGGCGCGCCGGTGAGAACGCCCGTCGCCCTTCGAGGTAGCCATGACCGAGACGCTCAGCCAACCGCTCGTCACGCCGCACGGAGGCGTCCTGCACGACCTGCGGGTGTCCCCGGAGCGGGCCGAACGGCTCGTCCACGCGTCGCGGAACTGGCCGTCGTGGACGCTGACCGATCGGCAGCTGTGCGACCTCGAGCTCCTCGCCACCGGCGGGTTCTCCCCCCTGACGGGCTTCCTGCAGCGCAGCGAGTACGAGGCCGTCCGCGACCGCATGCGACTGCCGGCGGGGACCCTGTGGCCGATCCCCGTCACGCTCGACGTCACGGAGGCCGTCGGCCGCGGCCTGCACCCGGGCGACGACATGGCGCTGCGCGCCCCCGACGGCACGCTGCTGGCCGTGTTGCGGATCCGGGACGTGTGGCGTCCCGACCTGCGCCGGGAAGCGGCCGCGGTGTACGGCAGCACGGACCCCGCGCACCCAGGCGTGCGTCACCTGCTGGAGCAGACCGGCCCCTGGTACGTCGGAGGGCCGCTCGAGGTGCTGCGGCCGCCGGCCCACCACGATCATCGCGACCTGCGGCTGACGCCGGCCGAGTTGCGGGCACGGCTGGCCGAGCAGGGGTGGACCCGCGTCGTCGCCTTCCAGACCCGCAACCCGATGCACCGCGCCCACGTCGAACTCACCCGGCGGGCGGCACGCGAGGTCGACGCGAAGCTGCTGATCAACCCCGTCGTCGGCATGACCAAGCCGGGCGACGTCGACCACCACACGCGCGTCCGGGTCTACCGGGCCGTCCTGGCGCGGTACCCGCAGGGCACGGCGATGCTGGCGCTGCTGCCTCTGGCCATGCGCATGGCCGGTCCGCGTGAAGCGCTCTGGCACGCGATCATCCGCAAGAACCACGGGATCGACCACCTCATCGTCGGGCGTGACCACGCCGGACCGGGCGAGGATCCGGACGGCGTGCCGTTCTACGGCCCCTACGACGCCCAGGACCTGCTGCGGGAGCACGACGAGGAGTTGGGCGTCCGCATGGTGCCGTTCCGGCAGATGGTGTACGTGCAGGACCTCGACGCCTACGCCCCCGTGGACGAGCTGCCGCCGGACGCGACGACCCGGTCGCTGTCGGGGACCGAGCTGCGGCAGCGGCTGGCGACGGGCGGCGAGATCCCCGACTGGTTCACGTTCCCCGAGGTCGCCGACGAGCTCCGGCGCACCTATCCGCCGCGCAACCGGCAGGGCCTGGTGATCCTGCTGACCGGGCTCTCCGGCGCCGGCAAGTCGACGATCGCCAACGTCCTCGTCGAACGGTTGCTCGAGCTCGGCGGACGCCGGGTCACGCTCCTCGACGGCGACCTCGTACGCCGGCACCTGTCCAGCGAGCTCGGGTTCTCCCGCGAGCATCGCGACCTCAACGTGCGGCGCATCGGCTTCGTCGCCGCGGAGATCGCGAAGAACGGTGGCGTGGCCATCTGCGCACCCATCGCGCCGTACGACGCCGCCCGTCAGGCCGTGCGGCGCCTGGTCGAGGACGCCGGCGGCGCGTTCGTCCTCGTCCACGTCGCCACGCCCCTGGAGGTCGCCGAGGCCCGCGACCCGAAGGGGCTGTACGCCAAGGCCAGGGCGGGGCTGCTCCCGGAGTTCACCGGCGTGTCCGACCCGTACGAGCCGCCACACGACGCCGACGTCGTGCTCGACACCACCGATGGCTACCCCGAGCAGGCGGCCGACCTGATCCTCCAGCACCTCGAGACCCGTGGCTTCTATCCCGCCGTCGCGTCGTCGCAGGTGTGACCCGGGACAGGAGTCACTTCACGGGGGCTCGGCCGCGCCGCAGGCTGCTGCGCGGGGGAACGAGGGGAGGCCCATGAAGGGTGACGTGATGCGGTCGGCGACCAGCACCCGGCCGTGGGGGCGCTACACGATCATCGACCACGGCACCGGCTACCAGGTCAAACGCATCGAGGTCCTGCCGGGCCAGCGGCTGAGCTACCAGCGCCACGTCCACCGCGCCGAGCACTGGACCATCGTGGACGGCGACGGTTACGTCGTCCTCGACGGCGACCGGTTCGACGTGCGGCCGGGCTCGCGGGTGCACGTCGAGCGCGGGATGGCGCACCGGATCGCCAATCCGGGTCCGCTGCCGCTCACCTTCATCGAGGTGCAGCTCGGCAGCTACCTCGGCGAGGACGACATCGTCCGGCTCGACGACGACTACGGCCGGCGCTCCGACACGCCCGCCGCCACGGCCGGGACGGGCGCATGACCGGCGTTGCCACGCTGGCGGTCGTCGATCCGGTCGACGACACGGCCTGGGACCAGCTCGTCCGCCAGCACCCGTTCGGCACGGTGTTCCACTCGCCGCCGTGGCTTCGCGCCCTGCAGGACACCTACGGCTTCCGGTTCCGCGCGAACCTCGCCCTCGACGGCGAGGGACGGCCCAGGGCCGGTCTGGTCCACAGCCGCATCGAGGACCCGCTGGGCAGTCGCGTCCTCAGCCTGCCGTTCTCCGACTTCTGCGACCCGCTCGTGGACGAACCGGCGACCTGGCAGGCGCTGACCCGCGACCTGCTCACCGAGGCGGACCGGGTCCAGCTGCGCTGCCTGCACAACGAGATCCCCCGGGCCGACGAGCGCTTCGAACTGCTCGACCGGGCCGTGTGGCACCGCGTCGACCTGCGGGGTACGCACGAGGAGGCCTGGGACCGACTGGACGCCTCGGCACGGCGGGCGATCCGCCGGGCACGCGACGCGGGCCTGCGGGTCGTCGAGGCGCGCAGCGAGGGCGACCTGCGGCAGTTCTTCGAGCTGCACCTGCAGGTGCGCAAGCACAAGTACCGGCTGCTGGCCCAGCCCTACCGGTTCTTCCTCGCGTTGTGGGACGAGTTCGTCGGCGCCGGTGACGGCACGCTCCTGCTCGCACGACGCGACGCGGACGTCGTCGGCGGCGTGTTCTTCCTCGGCTGGGGCGACACGCTCTACTACAAGTTCAACGCCTCCGACCCGCAGCACCTCGGCGTGCGCCCCAACGACCTGGTCGTGTGGGAGGCCATGGCGATGGCTCGCGAGCGCGGCTACCGCTTCCTCGACTTCGGGCTGAGCGCGTGGGAGCAGGAAGGGCTGCAGCGCTTCAAGCGCAAGTACGCCACCGAGGAACGCGACATCGCGCTGCTGCGGCACACGGCCACGGCACCCGGCGCGCACGTCGCCGAGACCCGGCGCCTGCTGGAGCTGTTCACCGGGTTGGCCGTCGGCGACCGCACCCCGGATCACGTCACGGAGGCCGCGGGGAATGTCCTCTACCGCTACTTCGCCTGAGCTGCGCCCGACCGCCGGCACGCCGACGCACGCGGTTGCCACCCCCGGGCCGCGCGGGCGACGGCGTCGCCACTGCATGGTGGTGCACGCCTACTACCCGCTCGGCGAGACCCGCGTGCAGCGGGAGGCCGAGGCACTGCTGGCCGACGGCTGGGACGTCGACGTACTGTGCCTGCGGGCACCGGGCGAGCGGCAACGGGAGACGGTCGACGGTGTGCGCGTCCGCCGCCTGCCGGTCCGCCGGCATCGTGGGCAGGGCATGGGGGTGCAACTGCTCGAGTACCTCGCGTTCGCCGCGGTGGCGCTGGTGCAGGTGAGCCTGCGGCAGGTGTGGCGGCACTACGACGCGGTCCAGGTCCACAACCCGCCGGACCTGCTGGTGTGGTGCGCGCTCGTCCCGAAGGTGCTGGGCGTCCCCGTGGTGTTGGACGTCCACGACCTGACACCGGAGTTGTTCGCCTCCCGCGCGACGGGCCGGCGGGCCCGGCTGCTCGAACGGCTGGTGGGTTGGCAGGAACGCCTCGCGTGCCGGTTCGCCGACCACGTCATCACCGTGACGCGGCGGTGGCGCCGGCGACTGGTCGCCCGCGGGGTGCCGCCGGAGGACGTCACGGTCACCATGAACGTGGCCGATCCCCGCCACTTCCGCCGCGACGACGCGGCGCCGGTCTCGACGCCGGCGTCCGCGTCGGCCGACGGCGCCTTCCACGTCGTCTACCACGGCACGCTGACCGAGCGTTACGGCGTCGACGTGCTGCTCGACGCGGCCGCGCGCCTCCGCGACGACCTGCCGGGCCTGCGCGTGAGCATCCTCGGCGACGGCGACGCCCGCCCGCAGTTGCTGGCGCAGGCCGACCGCCTCGGGCTGGGCGGCACGGTGACGTTCAGCGCCGGGATGCTGCCGGTGCAGGACGTCGTCGCGATCCTCCGGACGGCGGACCTCGGCGTCGTCCCGAACCGCCGCAATCGGTTCACGGACGAGATCCTGCCCACCAAGCTGCTGGAGTACGCGAGCCTGGGCATCCCGGTCGTCGCCAGCTGGACGCCGGCGCTGGAGGCCGATCTCGACCCGGGCATGGTCGCGTTCTGCACGGCCGACGACGCCGACGAGCTCGCGTCCCGCATCCGGGCCCTGCACGACGACGGGCCGCATCGCACCGCGTTGTCGCAGGCCGCCGGCGACTTCGCGCGGCGCCACGACTGGCGTGCCGTCGGCGCCGCCTACACGGAACTGATCGACGCATTGAGCCGCCGCCGGCGGACGACGGCACCGCACTCCGAGGGGGAGGTCGTGCGATGACCCGCATCGCGGTGTTCGGGCTGGGCTACGTCGGTGTCGTGAGTGCGGCCGTCCTGGCCGACCACGGCCACGACGTCGTAGGCGTGGACACCAACGTCACGAAGGTCGGGATGGTCACCGAGGGCCGCAGCCCCATCGTGGAGCCCGGCCTGGACGACCTGGTGCACCGCGGTGCCACGAGCGGCCGCCTGCGCGCCACCGTGGACGCCGAGGAAGCCGTTCGATCCAGCGACCTCAGCCTCGTCTGCGTCGGGACGCCCAGCCATGCCAACGGCTCCCTCGACCTCACCGCCGTGCAGAAGGTGTGCCACCAGATCGGGGCCACCCTCGGCGAGCAGGCCGAGGGACACGTGGTCGTCGTGCGCAGCACCGTGCTGCCCGGCACGACGCGGGAACTGGTGATCCCCACCCTGGAGCAGGCCTCCGGGCGTACCGCCGGACGCGACTTCCACGTGTGCGTGAACCCCGAGTTCCTCCGCGAGGGCAGCGCCATACGCGACTTCCACCGGCCACCGTTCACGCTGGTCGGCGCGACCGACGCCACCGCGGCGGCCACCGTCACCGGCCTCTACGAGCGGGTCGACGGTGAGCCGCTCGTCACGGCGATCGAGGTCGCGGAGACGATCAAGTACGGCTGCAACGCCTGGCACGCGCTCAAGGTCGTGTTCGCCAACGAGCTCGGCAGCATCTGCAAACAACAGGGCGTCGACAGCCACGACGTCATGGACATCCTCTGCAGCGACACGCGGCTGAACATCTCCAGCGCCTATCTGACGCCGGGGTTCGCCTTCGGCGGCTCCTGCCTGCCGAAGGACCTGCGCGCCCTGGTCCAGCACGCCCGCAGCCTCGACGTCGAGGCGCCGCTGCTGGGCGCGATCCTGGACAGCAACCAGCGCCACGCCGATCGCGCCTTCGAACTGGTGCGACAGGCCGGCGGCCGCCGCATCGGCGTGCTGGGACTGAGCTTCAAGGCCGGCACCGACGACCTGCGCGAGTCACCGACGGTCGCCCTCGTCGAACGGCTGATCGGCAAGGGCTACCAGGTCCGGATCTTCGACCGGAACGTGTCGCTGTCCCGACTGCAGGGCGCCAACCGGGCCTACATCGAGCAGGAGATCCCCCACATCGGGGCGCTGATGGTCACCGACCCGGCCGAGTTGCTCGAGGAGAGCGACGTGCTCGTGGTGGGCAACGCGGCGTCCGAGTTCCGCGAGATCATCGCGAAGGCCGGACCCGAGCACCGCATCGTCGACCTGGTCCGCGTCGCCGGCGTCGACGGCGTCGGTGACCACTACGCCGGCATCTGCTGGTGAGCGGCCCGGCACCCGCACGCGTCCGCCTCGGCACGCCTGTGCGCACCGTCTCGGCCGCCGTCGAGGAGGGCGGACCGGTCGACTTCGCGACGGCGGCCCGTGTGGTGACGGCGACGCCCGACACGCGGACCCAGGACACCTGGGACCGGTTCCTCGCGAGGACACCCGACGGAAGCTTTCGTCAGTCGACGGCGTGGGCGCGCGTGAAGGCCCGGCAGGGTTGGCACGCCAGCCGCGTCGTGCTCCGCCACGGCGACGAGATCCTGGGCGGGGCGCAGGTGCTGTCGAAGCCGCTGCCCGGTGGCCCGATCACCGGCCGCATCGCCTACTGCAGCCACGCACCACTGCTGCGCGAGCCCGACCCGGTCCTCGCCACCCGCATCCTGGCGCAGCTACGGGTCTGGTGTCGCCGTCAGCGGGTACGTGCCCTGGTCGTGCAGCCACCGCGGGGCGACCAGGCGGTCGGCCCGCTCCTCGACGACCTCGGCTGTGTGCCTTCGCCGGTCCCGGTGGCGCCACGCGCGACCGTTCGTCTCGACCTCGCCCCCGATCTGACCACGATCGAGCAGCGCCTCGGCAAGAGCCTGCGCAAGCACCTTCGCCGGGCCGCACGCGCGGGCGTCACCGTCCGCCGGGGTGGCCGCGACGACCTCGCCACGTTCCACCGCCTGCTCGTCGCCGCTGCCGCGCGCCTCGACTACGCCGTGTTCGGGCGGTCGTACTACGAGGCCCTCTGGGACGAGTTCGGCCACGACGTCGCCATCTTCCTGGCCGAGGTGCATGGTGTGCCGGTGAGCGCCCAGCTCGCGCTCGTCCACGGCGACACGCTGCACGCCCTCGCGCAGGGGTGGGACGGCTCCCACGGCGAGGCGTACCCGAACGACGTGATCGACTGGCACGTCGTCGCGCACGCGAAGACGCGTGGGCTGCGGTGGTACGACCTGGAGAACCTGTCGCTCGACGTCGCCGAGCGACTGGTCGCGGGTGTGGGGACCGACCGCCTGACGATGAACGGCAGCGACCGGTACAAGCTCAAATGGGGCAACGACGTGGTCGTGTTCCCCCAGCCGCGGCTCTACCTGCCCGATCCGGTCGTCCGTCGCCTCGGCGGCCGGATCCCGCCCTCGGCCGTCCTCGCCCAGGCCCAGCGGCTCGGCGCGCGGGTCCGGGACCTCAGGGGGAGCGCGTGAGCACGCAGGTGACGACGACGGACACGTACACGGTCGCCCTGGACGGCGAGGTCGATGACGCGGCGTGGGACGCCTTCCTCCAGGGCGTCCCGGGCGGCCACTACACCCAGAGCAGCGCGTGGGGCCGGTACAAGGCGACGTCGGACTGGCGCGCGGCACGTGCGGTCGTGCTCGAGCGTGGCGAGGTGGTCGCCGGGACGCAGCTGCTCGTCCGGCCGCTCCCCGTGCTCGGGGCCGTCGGCCTCGTCCACCACGGGCCGGTCGTGGCGCCGGGCGCCGAGGCGGCCGCGCCGCTCGCGCTGACGGCACTGCAGCGGCTGTGCCGCCGCGAGCGGGTCCGCTACGTGGAACTGCAGGCGTCCGAGGGTGCCGCGGTGCCCGAGGCGCTGCTGCACGCCCAGGGGTTCCGGACCAACGACCGCGCGGGCAGCCCCGGCGCCACCGCCCGGGTCGACCTGCGCCCACAACCGGAGGAGATCCTCGCCCGGATGCGCCGCAGCACCCGCGCCAACGTCCGCCGCGGGCTGGCCCGTGGGTTGACCGCCCGCCTGGGTGGCGACGGCGACCTGGCAGCCGTGCTGGAGCTGTACGCCCAGGCGGCTCGCCGCAAGGACTTCGTCACGATGGCCCGCTCACGCTACGAGGCGCTGTGGGACGCGCTCGGCCGTCGTGCGGGTCTGGCACAGCTGTTCCTGGTGGAGACGGAGGGCGAGTTGGTGTCGGCGCAGCTGGGCGTGCGCTTCGGTGACGGCTTCTACTCCCACCTCATGGCCTGGTCGGGACGGCACGCGGAACGCAAACCCAACGAACTGCTCGACTGGACCGCGATGACGTGGGCGCGGGCCAACGGCTGCCGGTTCTACGACTTCGAGGGCATCACGGCCACCGAGCCGGGACCGCTCGAACCGGAGGCCGTCCACGCCGACTGCTACGTGTCCGACTACAAGCTGGGCTACGGCGCCGTCGTCGTGCCCCTGCCCGGCCACTACGAGCAGGCACCCAACCCGCTGCTGCGCTGGGGACTGCAGACGGCGTTGCCGAAGGTGCAGGGACGACCGGCAGTCCAACGCCTCGAGCGCTACGTCGCCAGCACGGTGTCCGGCCGTCGTCGTGATGGCAACCTCCTGCGTGACGAGGGACCGGACGCGGCACCCGCCTGAGAGACGTCACCGCGGCGGCGCGGATCCCTCGACCAGGGCACGCAGCGCGGCCGACGCCACCCGCCACTCCGCGCGTCGGCGGGAGCGCAACCGTTCGACGCCGGCGCGATACCCGGTGAGGTCGTCCCGTAGCCGCAGGACACCGTCGCGGATGCCGTCGGCGTCGTTGGTCACGTGAACCGTGCCCTCGTCGAAGTACTCCTGGAGCAGCGGCCACCTCGACGTCACGATCGGCGTACCCAGACTCAAGGCCTCGCATGCGCCGCGCTGCATCGTGTGGTCGCGTGTGGTCAGACACAGCACGGCGTCCGACGCGGCCAGCAGCCCGTAGTAGTCCGAATCGGGCAGGAAGTCCGTGAAGGTGACGTTGGCCGGGACGTCGGCGGGCACACGTCCCGGCGCCCGTCGCAGGGATCCGGTGATGCGTACGTCCACGTCGGGCAACCCACGCGCCGCTTCGACGATCTCCTCGAGCGGCTCGTCGGGCGCGAACGTGTTGACCACGGTCAGCAGGAAGCGGTCGTCGCGAACGGGTGCCGGCCCCGGGCAGAACGCCGTCGGCACGTCGGGCAGCACGATCGCGTCCGCTCCCCAGCCGCGAAGGCGTGCCGCGAAGTGCTCGTTCGTCACCAAGGTCGCGGCGGCGCGCCGCGAGATCAGGCGATTGAGCCAGTGGGGGCGTGTCCACCAGGGGGTCAGCATCGCGTCGCTGTGGGCGTCGACCACGAAGTGGGCGCCGGTCAGCGCGGCGTGCGCAGCCACCAGCCAGGCGGCGAAGCTCGGCGGGCTCTGGACGAACACGACACGTGGCCGCCGGCGCACCAGCCGCCAGGCCGTGGCCACCGCCTGGTAGGTGTACTTGGCCGGCGCGGCCAGCAGTCCGCGACGGCGGACCCGGTGCACGAACCACGGCTCGAGGCCCAGGGCAGCAGCCAGGACCCGGCTGCGTGGCCCGTGGCTGGGCGGCCCCCAGACCAGGAAGACGCCCGGGGCGCGGGTGGTCGGCTGCTGGTCGGTGCGCGCGGTGGTCGCCATCGTCACGCCACGAACTGTTCGAGCAGCCGGCGTCCGTTGGCTTCGATGTCGAAGGCCTGCAGCACCGACGCACGGGCTCGCCCGCCCAGACGTCGGCGCAGGTCCGGATCGTCCAGCAACCGGGCCACGGCGTCGGTCAGGGCTGCCGTGTCGCCGGGCGGGACCAGGAGCCCGGTGCGTTCGTGCTCGACGGCCTCGGGGATGCCGGAGTGATGGGTCGAGACCACGGGAAGTTCCATCGCCATGGCCTCCAGCAGTGCGTTGGGGATGCCGTCGCGGTCGCCGTCGGCCGCAGTGACGCACGGCAGCACGAACGCGGAGGAACGGGCGTAGCGCTCCACGACCTCCGAGGGCGGCAGCGCACCGGTCAAGGTCACGACGTCCTGGAGGCCGTGCGCTCGGATGCGCGCGCTGAGGTCCTCGCGAAGCGGCCCCTCCCCCACGATCTCGCACGTGAAGACGTAGCCGCGGCGACGCAGTTCCGCGCAGGCGTCGACGAGGTGGACGAGGCCCTTCTTCGGCCGCAACTGCGCGACGGACAGCAGGTGTGGTTCCGCGGGGGCACGAGCGGACTGCGGCTGGAACACCCGCAGGTCGAGGCCGTGGTGGATGCACACCACCGACGGGCCCGGCGAATCGTCGTCGCGGTCGTCGGTACCGGCGCCATCGGTGTGGCGGCCGTCGGCGACCGTGCCCAGGTGTGCGGCGTTGTAGGCCGTGCAGGTCGCGACGAACTTGGCCGCCGCCAACTTCTCCGGCAGGAGCACCGGATCGACGTAGATGTCGTTGGCGTGTGCCGTCGCGCTGTAGGGCACCCCGAGCAGGCGGCTGACGACCATCGCGACGACGGCGGCTCGATCCACGAAGTGCGCGTGCACGTGGTCGACCGCGCCGCCCTGCTGCACCAGACGAGCGGCGTGGACGGCCTCGCCGACGTGCAGCAGGGTGCGCCACCGTGCCCGGGCGGAAGGATGCCGCCGTGTCAGCAGGAACACCAGGATCGACACGTAGGTCACCGGACGGCGAAGGAGGAAGTGCAGGTGGCTGTGCAACAACGCCACCGGCGTGACGGGCAGCACGTAGCGCACGTCCGCCTGCAGTCGACGTTGCCCCGGCCCCAGCGGATGACGCGGTCGCCGCAACGCCACCACCCGCACCGGGACGCCCCAGCCCCGCAGCACGTGGATCTCGCGGTCGATGAACGTCGTGGTGAGTGACGGGTAGGTGCCGATCACGTACGCGAGACGCGGCGGGCGCACCTCCGCGGCCTCGGTCGCTTCCGGTCGTCGACTCATGCCCGTCGCCTCAGAACGCAGCCGCGAGCGCGTCGGCGACGCGGTCCACGTCCCCGTCGGTCAGCGCCGGGTGCATCGGGAGGGACAGGATCTCGCGCGACAACGTCTCCGCGACCGGGAAGTCGCCCGGCAGGTAGCCGAGGTCGGCGTGAGCACGTTGCAGGTGGATCGGGACCGGGTAGTGGATGCCGGTCTCCACGCCGGCACCGGTCAGCAGCGCGCGGACGCGGTCGCGGTCCGGCGCCCGGACCACGTACAGGTGGAAGACGTGCTCGGCCCAGGGGGCGGTGTTCGGCAGGACGACGGGAAGACCGGCCAGTTGTTGGGCGTAGCGGGCGGCCAGGCGCTGGCGTTGGACGTTGCGATGATCGAGCCACGGCAGCTTCGCCATCAGGACCGCGGCCTGCAGGCCGTCGAGCCGGCGGTTGTACCCACGGATCTGGTGCTGGTTCGGTTCGGGGGCGCCGAGGTTGCGCAGCAGGCGGAGACGGTCGGCGACCTCTTCGTCGTCCGTGACCACCATCCCTCCGTCACCGAACGCGCCGAGGTTCTTGCTCGGGTAGAAGCTGAACGCCGCCGCATCGCCCAGCCCGCCCGTACGCCGCCCGCGGTAGCGACCGCCGTGGGCCTGGCAGGCGTCCTCGAGCACCCGGAGACCGTGGACGTGGGCCAGCTCGACGATCGGGGCCATGTCGGCGGCGTGGCCGTACAGGTGCACGGGCACGATCGCACGGGTGGCCGGCGTGATGGCGCGCTCGAGGGCGTGGACGTCCAGCGTCGCCGTCTCCGGATCGGCGTCGACCAGCACGGGTGTGGCACCGCAGCTGATGATGGCAGCGACGGTCGCGTAGAACGTGTTGGCCGCGGTGATGACCTCGTCGCCCGGGCCGACGCCGAACGCCCGTAGAGCGAGTTCCAGCGCCGAGAAACCGGAGTCCACGCCGACGGCGTGCGCGGTCTCGCAGTAGCGGGCGAAGGCGTTCTCGAACTCGGCCACGGGCCGTCCGAGGACGAATTCGGCGCACTGGATCACCTGGGCGAGGGCGGCGTCGATCTCGCCCTGCAGTTCCCGGTACTCCGCCTGCAGGTCGACGAAGCGGACCGGCGGAACGCCGGTGGCGGCAGCGCGGCCGACGCCCGGCTGCCGCAACGGCATGGCCTCGTCGGGCCGGAAGGGAGCGGGGGTCGCGACGGACTCCGCGCTCCCGGACGACATCGTCATGGATACCTCGTTGCGTTGCTGATCACGGCTCACGAGGCGGTCGGCACACGTGTCCCGCGCGGCCCTCGTCCCCGTCCCCCGCTGCTTCATACGGGCCGTCGCCTGGACCCAGTAGTGACACCTGTCCCCGCCGACGTGGCCGATGGGCGCCGGTGTGACGGTTGTCCCTGCCCCACGTGCTCCGATACCCGCAGGATGCGACGCGTACGACGAGGGGGCGAGGCGGGATGTCCGTGCACCGTGGCTGCAGTGGTCCGATCCTCATCGCAGGAGCGGACCGCAGCGGCACCAGCCTGATGTACGCCATGTTGGCCTCGCACCCGGACATCTCGATGGTGCGTCGAACCAACCTGTGGCGGTGGTTCCACGGTCGCTACGGCAGCCTGGCGGACGCGTCCAACCTGGATCGGTGCCTGGACGAGTTGCTGCGCTATCCACGTGTCGCCCGGCTGGTGCAGGACCCAGCGGGACTGGTCCGTGAGTTCCGGCACGGCGAGCCCACCTACGGCCGGTTGTTCGATCTCCTGCACCAGCAGCACGCGCGCGCCACGGGCCGTCCCCGTTGGGGGGACAAGTCGCTGCACACGGAGTTGTTCGTGCCCACCATCCTGGCGGAGCTGCCGCACGCCCGGGTGGTGCAGATGGTGCGCGATCCCCGGGACCGCTACGCCTCGGTGGTGAAGCGCTACGACGACCAGTCCAAGGGCGTGGCCTCGGTGATGGGCAGGTGGCTGCGTTCGACGGCCGCCATCACCCGCAACCAGCGCCTCTTCCCCGCCCACGTGCTGACCGTCCGGTACGAGGACCTCGCGCGCGCTCCCGAGGCGACCATGCAACAGGTGTGCGACTTCCTCGAGGCGGCGTACACACCGCGACTGCTGGCGATGGGCGACGCGCCCGATCACGGGGCCGGTGGCAACAGCTCGTTCGAGCGGTTCGCACCCGGGGTGGTGTCCACCCGCTCCATCGGACGCTTCCGCGAGGTGCTCGACCCCCGCGACCTCGCCTTCATCCAGGCGGTCGCCGGTCGCCGCATGCGTGAGCTGGACTACGCTCCGGAACCCGTGCCGTGGTCGCCGCCCGCCGCACGGACGAGCTACCTGCTCACGCAGTGGCCGGTGCAGGGCGCACGGCTGGCGGGTTGGCTGGCCAGCACCCGGTTCACCGAGCGACGCCGGTCGGTCCCCGCGGAGCGGCTCGCGCCGGCACGCGCCTGAGATCCCGGGGAGGATTCGGGCTCGTGCGCCGACGGTTCCGGCGTCGGGGCGCCGCGTTCCCCGGCCCCCCGCGCGACGTCAGAGCCGGTCCCAGACGGCCCGTGCGGCCACCCGCTGTACCTCCTTCAGCGGACGGTCGGCGTCCACGACCACGACGTTCCGCCCGCGCCACGGCACCCGGTCGATCTCCTCGGCACGTCGCCGCACGAAGTCACGGTCCTGCTCTGGCCGCCGTTTCAGGGCCACGTCCGGCGACGCGCGCAGCACCAGCAGCAGGTCCGGTGGCGGCATGCGCCGGTAGTAGCGGGCCTCGGCCCGAGCCAGCCAGCGGGCCAGCGGCCGCCGCTGGAGGTCGGGGATCCGTGCGATCCGCGGTCCGTCCATGGTCCGCAGCATCGGCAGCGGGTGGCGGTCGCAGACCACCACCTCGCCGGCGGCGACGGCGCGGTGCAGCCGGCGTCGTTCGCGGGCCCGGTCGCGAGCCGTCAGGACGTGCCACACGAGCGTGCCGTGGCCGGGGAAGGCGCTCGACGGCGTGTCGGGGGTGGTGACGGGCGGCGCACCGCCATCCACCAGCCGCACCATCCGCCGACCGACCCTGGTCAGCAGCGAGCGGGGAGGCTTGCCCAGGTGCCCCGTCCGGGTCACGAGCACGCCCCCCAACGCGGTCGCGAGCGTCCCCACGGTGGTGGATTTGCCGGCACCGTCACCGCCGAGGACGGCGACCATCAGGCCACCCGCCGCCGGCCGTCGTCGCGGATCACCACCCGGCAGCCGCCCGCGGATCGGCCGCCAGGCCCGCTTGCCGACGCGCAGCAGCAGGTCCTGGTGCAGCGGCCGGCGGGCGTAGCCCGCCAACGCGCGCAGCAGCCGTCGCCCGGCGCGTGCCCGGGTCAGCCGGTCGGCGTCGGGCGCCAGCGCGTGTCGCAGCGAGCGCAGCAGCGCCGGCGAGAGCTCCGGCAGGTGGGTCGCGCGCAGACGTTCCACCTCGGCAGGGTCGACGTCGGCCTCCAACTGGGCGAGTTCGCGACGCTCCGACGCGGTCGGCCGTCCCTGCCGGACCAGCTGGGAGCTCACGGCGCAGTGTTTGAGTCCCATCCGCACCAGCAGCACGAGGTACTCGAACTCGGGGCTCGGCAGCGGCAGCACGCCGTCGTGCCGGCACGAGTCGAGGTAGGCCGCGACCAGCGGCAGATCGACGTTCTTGGTCATGTCGTCGCCGACGACCAGGCGGAAGTGGGCCTGTGCGTGCACCACCCGACCCGTCGCGTCATCGAGTCCGAACAGGTCGACGATGCCGGGAACGTGCCGGCCGGGCGGCGGACTCGCGGCGCGGAATCCCAGGCCGTGCAGCACGGCGAGGAAGCGGCCGGCGTCCTCCGGGGCGACCAGCAGGTCGAGGTCGTTGTCGCCGCTGAGGGAGCGCGCGATGGCCTCGTTGCTCTTCCAGTGGCAGTACCGGACGCCGGCGTCCCGCAGGCCGGCGGCCAGCTCGGCGACGAGGGCCAAGGCCTGGTGCTCGACGTCAGTGGGTGCCGGGACCGGCTCGAGCGGTCGAACCACCGACATGTTCAGCGCTCCTCCCCCACCCTCGCGGGCGGTGTCGACGCGGGTACCGATCGGTCATCGGCAGGTGGTGCCACGCGGTCGTAGAGGGCGCGGTAGCGGCCGACCACCGTGGCCGTGGAGAACCGCTGTGCCACGGTGCGGCGACCCGCCTCGCCGAGCCGGTGGCGCAGCTCGTGGTCCTCCAGCAGCCGCGCCAGCGCCTCGCCCAGCACCGGCGCGCTCGTCGCGTCGACGACCAGGCCGTCGTGCTCGTCCGAGACCACGACGCGGTTGCCCGGCAGGTCCGAGACCACCGCCGGCAGTCCCACCGACAGCGCCTCCAACAAGGCGTTGGACAGCCCCTCGGCCCGCGACGGCAGCACGAACACGTCCGACCGGGCGAAGGCCGCCAACACGTCGTCGGTCGGGCCGCAGAACCGCACGACCTCCTCGAGTCCGAGGCTGGTGGCCAGCTCGCGCAGCCGGTCCTCCTCCGGCCCCTGCCCGAGCAGGTCGACCGTGAAGGCCGGGACCAGCGTCTGCTCACGCAGCCACGCCACTGCGCGCAGCAGGTCGTCGAGCCCCTTGTTGGCGTGCAGGCGGCCGGCGTACACGACCCGCAACCGACCGCGGCGGTCCGCGTGCCTTGCGGGGGCGAGATCGACGCCGTTGGGAATGTCGACGATGCGCGCCGGGTCGACGCCCGCCGCCACCAGCTCGTCGCGGATGCGTGGGTTGAGGGCGATGAACGCGTCGGCGCGCAGCGCCAGCGGCACGAGCAGGCGCGAGCCGGCCAGCTGGTCGCCGCGCCGCATCCGCGTCAGGTCGCTGCCGCGGCCGCTGTTGGCGAGCTTCACCACGACGGGCACGCCCAGCAGGTGGCCGGCGAGCACCGCGGCCGCGGTGTGGTAGCTCAGCCCGTGCACGTGCACGACGCGACACCGGTCGCGGCGGCGCCACAGGGCGGCCAGCAGCGTCAGCATGTAGAGGTAGCCGGAGAAGCGTCGCAGCCCGCGGACACCGCCGAGGTCCCAGAGCGTCTGGTGGCGGGTGACCTCGACGCCGTCGAGGACCTCGTGGGCGGCCGTGCCGCGGAACCACCGACCGGTGAGGAGCTCGACCGGCACCCCGGCGGCAACCATGCCGCGCGCGAGCTTGTGGGCCTGGCGCTCCATGCCACCGACCCACGGGTGGAAGAGCCGCACGACCATGACGACCGTGTCTCGACCGGCCGCCGAGCCCCCCGCCTGCGGCGTCATCGCCATGGGTCCACCCCCCGTCGCGCCACCCGGTCCGCCTCCAGCAGCCGACGTCGGGCGGTCTCCAGCCGCTGACGCCCGCCCCAACGCCGATGGTTGTGCCAGGACCGGACCGCACCGCACAGGCGGTAGTGCCGCCACAGGTCGGGGAGCGCCGCCCAGGCCTCGTCGTCCAGCGGGCGCAGCTCCTGGTAGCCAGCCAGGAAGGCACGCCCGGACCGCACCGACGATCGTGAGAGCACGGCGGCCAGGTCCACGAGCAGCAGGTCGCGGCGGGCGAGCTCGAGGTCGTGCATGGTGACGTGACCGTCGGAGGCGAATGTCACGTTGTGCAACCCGTAGTCGCCGTGGATGACGCCGCGGTCCAGGGGGAGCTGCCGCAGCCGCTGGTCGAGGTGCACGAGATCGGCCGCCAGCCGGCCGCCGCGGGCGGCGAGCCAGCGCTCGGCGTCCTCGTCGCGGCGCCCGACTCCGGTCCGCACCAGCCAGTCGAGCGTCTGCAGACAGGCCCGCAACCCGCCCGGGGTGACCCGCTCGAGCTCGTCGCCGAGGTGGTGGCGGCCCGCCGGACGGAAGCCCGCCAATTCGAGGTGGAACCGGGCCAGCAGCCGACCGGCGGTTCGGTGCAGGTCGGCGGCGACGCCGGGCGAGAGCAGGCAGCCGCTGTAGCTGCGCCCGTCGACGAAGGCGCTCACGCCGTAGCGGGCACCGTCCACCTCGACCCAGCTGTCGCCGGACCGCGTGCGCAGCACCGCGGGAACGGGCACACCCCGGCGCCGCGCCTCGTCCGCGATCGCGTGCTCGTGGCGGACCTCCTCCGAGGCCAGGCGTGCGGGGTAGCGCCTGACGACGACACGGCCACGGGCGGTGTCCACGAGCACCGTGTCGTTGCGACGGCCCAGCGGCAGGGTCGCCGCCTGACCGGTCGGTGCCAGCGCATGGGGCTGTAGCACGGCTCGGGTGGTCGCCTCGTCCAGCGGAACCGGCCGCCGGCCGACCGTCACCGACCGGGCCAGCCGCCCCGGCTTCGGAACGGCCCAGCGCACCGGAGCGGCGGGTGCCACGGAAGCGCTCACGACGCGACCTCCGCCCGGGCCGAGGTCGCCGCCGGCAGGTGCGACGCCACGGCGAACTCCAGGGTCGCGGCGACCGTGCGCGGGTCCACGCCGTCGTTGTCGATCTCGACCAGCCGCCACCCGCGCTGACGTGCCACGTCCACCGCCAGCGACGCGGCCCGGTGCGCGTTGACGACGAACTGCTCGAGTTCGTCGCCGTCGGCTGCTCGCAGCCGGGACCAGACGCCACGGGCACGGATCCTGGCGGTGCAGGTCTCGACTGGCGTGCGCACGGCGACGAGCAGGTCCGGGACCGGCACCGTCGCGAGGTAGTCCTCGACGTCACGACGTGCGGGTACCTCGACGCCGGAGGCGAACAGCTGCACGACCCGGTGGACGTACCCCTCGTCGAGCACCAGCACCTCCCCCGGACGACCGTGCCGGCGGAAGTGCGCGGTCGCGGCATGCACGCGACGCAGCCAGTGCAGGACCCGTCGCGTGCCCGCGTCGGCGGCCGCTGGCCGCCCGAGCTGCGAGCGCACCGCCCGCCAGGCCAGCGGCCAGGTCGAGGGGATCGCGGCCGCGCCCGCCAGCTCCGACTGCAGCCGGTACAGCGCCCAGGCGAGCTGGCGGCTGCGCCGTCCGCTGCCCCCCGCATGCAAGCGCCGCCCGAGACGGGTCCGGGCCGCCAGCGGACGGGCCGCCTCGACCACCGTGAACGGCGTGAGGCCGGCCTGCCGCAGGGCCGCCGCCACGACGGGCAACAGCGTGGTCTTGCCGCCCCCGGGCGGGCCGACGAACTCGACCACCAGCGGTCGGTCGTGTGGGTCCAGGCGCCGGCCGCTCATCGCTCGAAGCCGTAGCCGGCGAGGAAGTCCACGTCCGCGATGGTCGCGGCGACGGCCTCGCGCGCCTCGGCCGGCCACTCGATGCGGTCGCGGTCGCGCACCGGCTCGGGTCGCAGGAGGGCCGCACAGGCGGTCAGCACGTCGGGGTGGAGCGGGAGGCCGAGGAAGGCGAACACGCCGGACAGTTCGCGTCGCGGGTCGGCGACCAGCCGCTCGTAGCGGACCGTGTGCAGGTCGCCGGGCGGGATCCGGCCGCGCAGGTCCAGCAGCCGGTGGCACTGGGCCCGGTGGTCGGCGACGGCGGCCGCCAGGGGCCGGCCGCTGCGCCGCACCATGGCCGAAATCGGCTCGTGGGGATTGCGCACGACGTGCACGAAGGCGACGCGCACGGGGGCCAGCGCGGCCCGCAGGCCGGTCAACGCCTGCGGGTCGTCGCCGAGCACTCGCGTGGTCGGCCCGCCGCGGCTGTCCCCGACGACCTGCAGGCGGGCGTGACGCCCCTGCCACTGGCCCTCCACCGCGAGCGAGTACGGCTCGAGGCGCCGGGCGGTGACGCGGCCGTTGCCGGCCTCGCGGCGCGCGCCCCGGACCAGCAGGTGGAACACCTCGTCGCGCGTGAGCCCGGCGGCCACCTGCGCCGCGACGTCGATCTCGTCGGCGATGGCGGCGGCCGGGTGGGCGTCGATCATCGCGCCGAGGAGGGAGCCGCCGCTCTTGACGTGACCGAGGAACAGGCAGCAGGTGTGCAGGTCCGTGAAGCGAGCGGGTTCGCGGCGTGCCTCCGCCCGGGCGGCCGCGTGCCGTCGCTGGGTGAGCGCCCACCGACCGGCCGACGTGCCGACGAGCCAGCGGCCCGGACGCGACTTGACCAGCCGCCGGGGGGCGAGGCGGACGGGGCGGCCCGGGGCGCTCACGAGGGGCCCGCGCGCAGCAGGGGTGCCAGCGTCGGCAGCGGCGATCGGGCCACGGCCCGGGCCAGGCGGGCACGATCGACGAGCGTCGCGATCAGCGCCAGGCTGACCCACCAGACGCCGAGCCCGAACGCGACCCGCATGTTCGCGAAGTTGGAGATGATCACGTGGCCGGCGATCACGAGCCACAGGCTCACGGCCAGGCGCCAGTCGGGGCTGCCCGCCCGCCAGATGCCGTAGCGGTGGGACTGGACCAGGAGCCACACCGCGGGCACCACGTAGAGCAGGAAGCCCGGCAGCCCCTGTTCGGCCAGGAGCGTGAGATAGAAGTTGTGCGAGGCGTGGTCCTTGTCGGGCACGTAGAGGCGGTCGATCGGGCGCTGGAACTGGTGGTCGAAGTCGTCGAAGCGCCCGTAACCCCACCCCGTCATCGGTTTGGCCTCGAACATGCCCAGCGACGCCATCACCACCGGCAGCCGGCTGAGTGCCGACTGCTCCGAGGCGCTCGAATAGAACCGGTCCGAGACGTCGGCGGCATCGACGACCAGCACGTCGGTCTGCAGCAGCCCGATCACGGCGACGACCGCCACCGTCATCGCGACCAGCGCCGCCCGCAGATGCAGCCGGGCGACGCCGGCGAGCATCACGATCGTCGCCAACCACGCCGCGCGCGACAGCGTCAGGAAGGCCATGGCGCAGGCCACCACGAGCACCACCGACGGGAGCACGCGCCGACCGAGCCAGCCGCCCGCCCGCCCGGCGAGATGGAGACACAGCACCGCGGCGAAGAGCAGCGAGATCGCATAGACGTTGGGATGGCGCAGGGACCCGGTCGTCCGGCTCCCGGCACGGTTGAGCCAGTGGCTCGGCAGCACCTCGGGCGCCACCCAGGAGAGGATCCCGATGGCGGCCTGGCTGAGCACCAGGACGACCAGGACCAGGTACCAGGAGCGCAGGTCCTGGTCGCTTGGACGTGACAGGCGGATCACGACGTAGAGCAGCATCGGCACGACGATGCGGTCGTAGAGCAGGTAGATGTCGGCGAGCGGCTCCGGTGACGTGTAGAGCACGGAGACGACCGACGCGACGACGTAGCCGGCCATGCACAGCTCGGGCAGGCCGAGCCGTGGCAGCCGGTCCACGGCCTGCGCCAGGACGGCGCGCATCAGGATCGCCCCGACCGCCGCCAGCGGCAGGAAGCGGTGCACGAGCCAGAAGACACGGCGACCGCCCCCGCCGCCGTCGACGACCATGACCAGCGGTGCCACCAGCAGCCACACCACGATGGCCGAGAACGGCCGCTGGTACATCAGCAACCCGATCGGGACGATCAGGGCGGCCGCCGCGGCGAGCTGGTAGTTGCCGGCCGTGACCAGCGCCGCCACCGCCGCCGCCGACAGCAGGCCGCCACCGACGAGCGCGACCAGCCCCAGCCGCGTGGGGACGCCCAGGGGCGAGCCCCCCGGCGGCGAGGCTCCCGGCGGCGCGGTCTCCTCCACGGCGCTCATCGTGCGCCGGCCTCGGGCAGCAGCCGGTAGGCGGGCAGCTTCTGGCCGGTGCGCCCGACGTAGGCCGCACGGGCACGCCAGGCCAGCAGCGCGCCGGTGTTGACGGGCCGGTCGGCGACGGAGAAGCGCAGCCGGTCATGCGGCGTCAACCGCAACGGCTCGGGCAGATACCCCATCCGCGCCATCGGCGCCGCGGCGACGCGGTCGATGAACGCGATCTGGCGGGGGCTCAGCACCTCGCGATACCTGCCGATGGAGTCGGCCGAGATCACCCCGACCGTCCGCGGCCCGTACGAGCTGTTGCCGCCGTCGTCGCGGAAGCGGCTCGCGCCCGCCATGCCGAGCATGCCGTCGCGGTAGGGCTCGCCGATGAAGTCGCAGATCTCGCGCAGCGTCCGCTCGGGGGCCTGCACCAGCGTCTCGTACCGGACGATGCGGTACTGCGCCGGGTAGCGCCGCTGGTGTCGCTCGCCGAGCGCCACCGACGCGAGCCACGCCGCGGTCCCGGCACCGACGTCGCCGCGGCGGGACTTCCAGCGCACCAGCACCGAGGCGTAGCGGTCGCGCGGGTCGCGGATCATGTGCAGGATCCGGGCTCCGCGATAGGCGGCCATGATCGGATCGGCGAACCGCTCGGTGTCCAGCGACTTGTCGCCCCAGCGCGGCTTGCCCAGTCGATCGGCCACCTGCTGCTCGACGAGCCAGAACAGCCGGGCGTAGGTCGCCTCGCCGCGCAGGAAGTCGCTGCGCAGACGCTCGCCGTCGACGTCCAGCACCGCGATGCGGCGGTAGCGCAGCAGCATCGTCAGACAGCGCTCGAGGTTGGCCGGGTCGGCGAGATCGCCGTACTGCCCGTAGAAGTAGCGCCAGAGGTTGGTGCGCCGGGTCATCGCCAGGTTCGGGTGGGAGGCCAGCAGCGCGTACAGCAGGCTGGTGCCGCTGCGTTCCTGCCCGGCGACGAACACGGGGCCCGGCTGCATCTCACACCTCCTGCTGCGAGCGCGGGTAACCGAGGGTGTCCAGATACCGCGCCGCGAACAACGTGACGAGTCGTGCTTCTGCGGACCCGGTGGCGGGCCCCGCCTCCGGCTTTCGCAGCCCTCCGTCGGCGCCCACTGCCAGCATCGCGGGCGCGAACGGCGCGTCCAGGAAGGCGCAGACACGGCGCAGCGTCGTCTCCCGGTCGTCACGCAGCGCCTCGAACCGCACGACCAGGTAGCGGCCCTCGAAGCGGCGCACGTTGTCGATGGCCGCCTGCGCCGAGCGCAACCAGCGGGCCGTGGTCCGGCCCACCGCGCCGAGCCGACGTCGGCCACGACCGGCCACGACGCGGCAGTGGGACACCGGGTCCCGCACGAGGTGGACGATGCGGGCGTCGGGCAGCTGCTCGAACAGGCGCGGGGCCGCCACGTCGGCCATGCCGAACTGCTCGCCCCAGCGGCGCCTGCCGTTCGACCGCGCGTGCTGGTCGTGGACGGCGCGAAGCACCGTCGCGTACGACGCGCCGTCGGTGGCGACGGCGCGCCGAAGACCCGCCGGGTCGGGGCGCAGGCGCGCGACGGCGTCGTCGGCCAGCAGGGCGGCCAGGAGCCGCTCGAGGTTCCCCGGATCGGTGAGGTCACCGAACCGGCCGTCGAAGCGTTCCCACAGCCGGGTGCCCCGCACCATCACGAAGTCGGGATGCGCGGACAGCATCAGCCGCAACGGGGTCTTGCCGGTGTCGGCGAGGCCGGCCAGGAACACGGGTCCACTCACGGCGCCGCCACCCGGTCCGCCGGGGCACCGCCGGTCACCGCCGCGGGCAACGGTTCGTCGACGAGCATCCGGTTGCCCGGCCGCCGTGGCACGACCCGCGGGAAGCGCTGCTGGAGCTCCTCGACCAACCGCCAGGCCGCCAGTCGTGCCAGCTGGTCGGGTTGGTCGACCAGCGCGAACCGCAGCCGCTCCGCCGGCGTCCATCCGAGGGCGTCGGCCTCGTAGCCGTACGCCTGCATGAGGGCACCGGCATGACGCTGGATGAAGGCGAGCTCGGCCTCCGGAACCCGACCGCGGTACCGGCCCAGCTGCGTGGTGGAGAACAGGCTCGCCTGCGGGTCACCGCCACCGGCGACCATCTTGGCCACCAACGTCGGCGCCTCGCCCATCTCCAGCATGGCCGGCAGGTAACGCAGGCCGAGGAAGTCGCACACCTCGCGGACCGTCGCCTCCGGTTCCCGCACCAGGTCCTCGAAGCGCACGACGAGGTAGCGGCCCGGGTGGTCGGCCACGTGGCGGCGCGCCAGGCTGGTCGAGTAGCGCCAGCGTGCGACCGCGCCTCCGGCCCGTCCGCGCCCGTCGGGCCAGCGCGACAGCGAGGCCTCGTAGCGGTCCCGCGGGTCCCGCAACAGGTGCACGATGCGCAGGTCCGGGTAGGCGGCGAACAGTTCGTGGGCGTAACGCTCGACGAGGCCGGTCTGGGCACCCCACCGCGGCTTGCCCCGTCGCTGTGCGTAGTGGATGAGGAACAGCGCGAACAGCCGGGCGTAGCTGGGCTCGCCGGCCCGGAACTCGCGCCGGATCCGATCGGGGTCCGGCTCGAGGTAGCGCACGTGCTTGTAGCGCAGCATCGCGGCCAGGCAACGCTCGAAGTTGGCAGGCCGGGCCAGGTCGCCGTAGCGCCGGTGGAAGTAGGTCCACATGTTGGATCCCACTCCCGGGATGGCGAGATCCGGGTGCGATGACAGGATCGCGCTCATGGTGGTCTTGCCCGAGCGGTCCAGTCCTGCGACGTAGACCGGGCCGGCCGACCGCCCGGCGGCGTCGCTCATCGTCCCGCCACGGTGGTGGGCAGCCGACGGGGCACGGCGCCGTTGGGGGTGCTGCCGTCATGGCCGGCGGGCTTCGGTTCGGTGATCTCACGCAGGAAGCCGTCGAGGTCGCTCGGCAGGGGCGGCGCGGCGCGGTCCGGTCGTCCGACGATCGTGCGGCACGGGATCGGACGCTCGCCGGCTGCGCCCGGCAGACGCAGGCTCGCCAGCCATGCCGACCCGGCCCGTTCGGGAGCGAGGACCACGAACCGGCCGCCTCCGACGTGCGCGACGACGTCGGTCTCCTCGAGTTGCCGCCGCAGCATCGCGGCGGTGCGCGCCAACTGCTTGTCGGCGACCAGCCACGCCAGCCAGGCACCCGGTCCGCGCCGACGGCGAGGGACGGCGTCCACGACCGCGACGCTCACGAGGCCACCGTGGCGGTGGATCCTGGCCAGCTCCTGTCGCAGGCGGATCAGCAGGTAGTCGCCGGTGTGCGCCCCCGTGAGCGGATCGACGATGTCCATGCGGCGCGCCCCGACCAGCGGGAAGGCGATGCCGCTCACGAGCAGCAGCCCCAGGCCCAGCAGTCCACCGAGGAACGCGCTCAGCATCACGGTCAGACGCACCCGCGGGCCGACCGGCGCGGTGGGCAGCGTCGGCGGATCGAGTTCGACCAGGCCGAAGGCATTCTGCAGGTCGTCGATGTAGGCCACCGTCTCCGCAGCCACGGCCTCACCGAACGCCTGCGCGAGTTCGGGATCCTGCGCCGTGGTCCGGATCTCCACGATGTTCGTGCCAGTGACGACCTGACCGGTCGCGTCGAGCCCCTTGGGCTTGCCGTTCCCGAGATCGAGTCGCTCGAGCGCCCGGTCGGTCACGACCCGGCTGCCCACGACGTTGGCGTACGTCGTGTTGATCTCGACGCCACGGAGCAGCGTGTCCATGGCACGGACGAGCTGTTCGGCGTTGCCCTCGACCGGGCGAACGACGAAGCTGCTGACCGACTCGTAGGTCTCGGGCAGCGCGCGGACCTGGTTGTAGGCCATCAGGACCGTCGGGACCAGGCCGACCAGCAGCAGCCACCACCGGTTGCGCAAGAGCCGCAACGTGTACTGGACGCTCAGGTTGGACCCACCCGTCGGCATGGCAGCCGGCGGGACCGTCCAGGACACCGTGGGCAGCGTGCCCCGGTCGGTCGAGCCGTTCGTGTTCGTCATCCGACGTTGACCACCTCGTTACGCGCCGGGGACGGTCCCCGGTCGGGTGTGACGTTCTCGACGGCCGGGGCGGCCGCCGTTCCGACCGGGACGCTCGCGCCGCCGTTGGCCAGGGAGCGCTGCGCCGCCTCGATCGTCTCCACGACGACCAGCCCGTTGCTCGCGTCGGTACGCGGACGTGCCCCGCGCGCGACGCAGTCGGCGAAGTGGAGGCACTCCAGCCGCAACGGCTCCTCGAACCGGATGTGCGGGATCACGACGTTGCCGTAGTGGTAGGCGAACTGGAACTCGCCGAAGGTGTCGGTCCTGCGGATCGAGTCGACCCGCTTGTCGTAGATACGCAGCTTCTCCAGCGGCTCGACGTCGTCGTAGACCGCCATCTTCTGACTGCCGATGACGGTCGTACGCCGCGTCTTGGACGGATCGAGCCAGCTCAGCCGGACGTGGTACAGGACGTTGCCGGGGAACGTCAGCGTGAGGTAGGCGACGTCCTCGACGGTCTCGTTGAGGCAGGCGGCCCCGCGTGCCGCCACCGCGACCGGTGCCGCACCGAGCAGGAACGACGCGATGGAGATGTCGTGCGGCGCCAGGTCCCAGATGACGTTGAGGCGCGGATGGAACAGCCCCAGCCCGGCACGTACGGCATCGATGTAGAGCACGTCCCCGAGCTCGCCGTGCACGACGAGGTCGCGCAGGGCGTGCACGGCGGGGTTGTAGAGGAACGTGTGGCCGACCATGAGGATGCGCTCGTTGCGCTCGGCGACGGCGATCAGCTCTCGTGCCTCGGCGCTGCGGGTGACCAGCGGCTTTTCCACGAGCACGTGCAGGCCGTGCTCGAGGCAGTCCCTGACGATGTCGTAGTGCGTCTCGGGCGGGGTGCTCACCACCACGGCGTCCAACCCGAGCCCGAACAGATCCCGGTAGTCGTTGGTCAGCGTCCCGATCTGCGGGTAGCGCTCCCGGACGTGGGCGAGTCGCCCGCCGTCGAGATCCGCGACGCCCAGAACACGCGTGTTCGGGATCTCGATGAAGTTGCGGATCAGGTTGGGGCCCCAGTAGCCACAGCCGATCGCGCCGATCCTGGTCCTGGACATCCTTGGTTCCTTCAGCCGGCGCCGCGCGCGGAGAAGGCTGCAGGCAGCGTCCGCGCGAGGATCCTGAGGTCGAGCCACAGCGAACGCCGGGCGATGTACTCGAGGTCGAGACGGACCATCTCCTCGAAGCTGGTCTCGCAGCGACCGTTCACCTGCCACCAGCCGGTCAGACCCGGTGCCGAGGCGAGCCGCTCGAAGTGCCACTCCTCGTACAGGTCCGCCTCGTAGGGCAACGGTGGCCGCGGGCCGACCAGGCTCATGTCCCCGCGCAGCACGTTGAGGATCTGCGGCAGTTCGTCGAGGCTGAACCGTCGTAGCAACCGGCCGAAGCGGGTCACGCGCGGGTCACCGACCAGCTTGTAGGAGTCGCCCTTGCCGCCGGACGGACGCAGGGCCGCCATGGCGGCCTCGTCACCGGCGAGGTAGGCCGCCATGTAGCGCCGATGCAGTTCCTCGTCGCAGGCGGTGTGCATCGTGCGGAACTTGACGATCGTGAAGGTGCGGACCTGCCAGGTCCACCCCCCGCCGGTGCGGACACGGCGGGCGCCGAGCCGCTCCTGACGGAAGAGTGCGGGTCCGGTGCTCTCCAACCGGACGCCCAGGGCGATGGCCAACAGCAGCGGCGCGAGCACCACCAGGAGCACGAGGCTCACCAGGACGTCGAACGACCGCTTCACGGCGAAGTAGGCGTCTGAGGTCACCGACCGACACGTGAGCGACCGCTCCGTGTGCGTCGGCACCGCAGGCATCACCTCCATGGTTCCCCCTTTCCGGCGGCACTCGGCACCAAGTGCCCCGGCGCTCTCCCCCCGAGGCCGGCCGATGTCCCGGGTAGAGAAAACCTGTCCCTACGGTTACGGCGTAGTGACACATGCCCCGACCTGAGATGGCCTCTCTCTCAACCTGTTGATCCGCCACGCCGCCCGCGATGGGACACCTGCCTCTGGGGCGCCAAGCCGCCATCTCGTTCGCTGCCCCGGGGCAGACATCCCGACGCTGCCTGTCGAGGTGGAGGTACGCGTTGGCCGCGAGTGCCGAACCGCACGTGCTCCACGCGGCGAAGGGCATCGGCTACCTCACCGCGGGCGGCGGCGTCGGGCAGGTGGTCCGGTTCGTCACCGCGATCCTGTTGGCGCGCGCACTCGGCGCCGACGGCCTGGGTCAGTACATGCTGGCCCTGACGGTGGCCGGGCTGTGCTCGTCGCTGGCGGCGCTCGGGCTGGACGACGCGATGGTGCGCTACCTCGCGATCCAGGCCCGTGAGGGCAACCGTTCCGCCGTCGCCGGCACGCTGCAGATCGGCGTCGGCATCTCCACGCTGGTCGGCACGATCACGGGCGTCGGGCTGTTCGTGGCGGCCGGGGCCGTCGCGGACCGGGTCTTCGACGCCCCCGAGCTGGTGCCGGTGCTGCGCGCATTCGGCGTCATCGTCCCGTTCATGACCCTGAGCAACGCCTTACTCGGTGTCGCACGCGGCAGCAAGCGCATGGACGTCGCGGCGCTGGCGGAAGAGGTCGTGCAGTCGTTGGTCCGTCTGGCCCTGATCCTGCCGCTGCTGTTCCTGGGGCTGGAGCCCGTGGCCGCGGCGGTGGTGTTCGGCGTCGGTGACGTGGCGTCGAGTCTCACCATGGTCGCCCTGCTGAGGCGTCAGCTGCCGCTCCGGGCCGCCTTCGGGCGTGGGGTCCGCCGGGACGTCCGCGGCCTGGTCGGATTCGCCGGTCCATTGTGGCTCGCGGGCGCACTGCGCAAGTTTCGCCAGAACATCGAGACCCTGCTGCTGGGCTCGCTGACCGCGGTGGCCTCGGTCGGCATCTTCTCCGTGGCCGCGAAGGTCAACCTCGTCGGCCACACCGTCTACTCGGCCATCATCACGTCGGTGAAGCCGCACCTGGCGGAGCTGCACGGCAGCAGGGACCGCGAGGGGCTGCGGCACCTGTACCGCACGACCACCCGCTGGGCACTGCTGTTCGGGCTGCCGTTCTGCCTCGTCACGGTGCTGTACGCGGAACCGATCCTGGCCGTGTTCGGCGACTCCTTCACCGCGGGGACCACGGCCCTGGTCGTGCTGGCCGCCGGCGAGCTGGTCAACGCCGCCACCGGTGTCTGTGGTTCGGTGCTCGACATGGCCCGCCGCACCGGCGCCAAGCTGGTCAACGCCGTGCTGTGGCTGGTGCTGATCCTCGGCGCCAACCTGCTGCTCATCCCGCGTTGGGGGGTGCTGGGCGCGGCCGTCGCCTCCGTGCTGGCGAGCTCGCTGATCAACGTGCTGCGGATCGTGCAGGTCTGGGTGCTGGAGCGCGTGCATCCCTACGACCGCACGTTCCTGAAGCCGGCGGCGGCCGGCGTCGGTGCGTTCGCGTTCGGCGCTGCCGTCGCCCGGGTCTGGTCGCCGGCCGACCACCCGCTCGTCCTGGCCGTGCAGGCCGGTCTGGTGGTGGCGGTGTACGCGCTGCTGGTCGTGCTGCTTCGTCCCGAAGCCGAGGACGCGATGGTCGCCGGCCGGGTCTGGGGTCGTGTCCGCCGGCTGCCGGGACAACTCGGACGCTCGCTGCGTCCGGCGCGTGCCGCGGAGCGGGTGTGAGTCACCGCGGCCGCAGCTTCGCCCGCGCCGGGAGGCGGGTGCGCAAGGACCAGGCCAGCATCCCGGCACCGTGACGGGGGACCTCGGCCAGCGCGAACCGCAACCCACGCACGCGGTCCTGGCCCTTCTCGCCAGTTGGATAGCCGAGCCGGTCAGCCCATGGCCGGGTCGCGAGCTCCAGGAAGGCGACCTCGCTGGGCTCGAGGTCACGCCGGAACCGGCCGACGGAGCGGTCGTGCAGCGGACCCGGCCCGGCGGCGTCGGCCTCTGCCGCAGCCAGCGTGGTGGCCGCGGTCGAGGCCGGTTCGCCGAGGAAGGTCACGACCTCGTGCAGCACGCTCGCTGGGTCGCGGACCAGCCGCTCGTAGTGGACGACGAGGTACCGCTCCGGGTACCGGATCGCGTTGTGGACCGCTCGGCGGGCCGAGTCGCGCCACATCGCCGCGCCGGCGCCCAGCCCGCCGCGGCCGAGCCCCCGGTGGTACTTCTGGGACGCGAACCGGTCCCGCGGGTCGCGGAGCACCTGGACCATGCGCGCCTCGGGATAGGCGCCCAGGATCTGGTCCGCGTGGCGCTCGTTGCCGAGGGACTTGTCACCCCACCGGGCACGATCGAGCCGGGCCGCCCGCTGCTCCTGCAGCATGGCGAACAGCCGCACGTAGCTGGCTTCGTCGCCGGCCAGATCGCGGTCGAGCCGCTGGCGGTCCGGTGTCAGCAGCCGGAGCCGCCGGTCCGCGGCGATTTCGTCCAGGAGCCGGTCGAGGTTCGGGCGGTGGCGTAGGTCCCCGTACCGGCCCACGACCCGGGTCCAGTAGTCGGTGCGGCGCGTGAGGGCGAACGACGGGTGGTGTTCCAGCAGTTCGCCGAGCAGCCCGATCCCGCTGCGGTCGGCACCGGCGAGGAAGACCGGACCGCGGCCGGGCGGCGGAGTGCCGGCTGCCGGCCTTGGCTCCGCGGTGGTGTCGTCCGTGGTGCTCACGCCCACGGCGTTCGCGGGAGATTTCCGCTGGGCAGCAGGCCCCGCGCACGCAGGGCCGCGAGGACGGCCTCTGCACCGACATCGGGCGCGGTCCGCGAGGTGTCGATCCGGACGTCCGGTGCGTCCGGCGGCTCGTAGGCCAGACCCCGCTTCGCGCCGACGAAGCGGGCGACGCGCTGGCGCAGCTCGCGGGCGCGGCGACGGAGCGGCACCCGGCGACCACGCGCTGCCCGGCGGGCGGCGGCCACCTCGGCAGGCACGTCGACGTGGACCTCCACGAACCGGTCGGCACCGACGACCTCGCGTGCCCGCTCGCGCACCTCACGCCGGGCACTGACGGTGACGCAGATCGCGATGCCGCCGTGCCGCGCGATCTCGCCGGCGACGAAGGCCTTGCGCAACAGCTTGCCCTCGCTGCTCCGTTCACCCGGCGCCTTGGCCAACAGCGGCACGACGTCGAGCACGCTCACCGTCCGGCCGAGTACTTCGAGGCGCGGCACCAGCGCGGCCGTGAGCGTCGACTTGCCGGCACCGCTGGGACCCGTCAGCCAGATGCAGGCACCGGCGCGGGACGGCGCGGTGTGGTCGTGCGCGGCAGTCGCCGCCGTTTCCTCGCCCGCCGCTGGCTGGCCGGCTGCCACCGTCTGCTCCATCGCCGCCTCCTACGGTGTCGCCGGCCGCAGCGCGACCACCTGGCCGACGCTGACGGCCGTGGGACCGCTGGGGACGCTGGCGGTCCGGGTGCCCGTGGCACCGGCCGACGGCCGCACCTCGTCCGCGATCGAGAGGGCGAGCTTGTCGTTCCCGGAGGACTGCAGCACCTCGGCCTGCTCGATCATGCCCTCGGGCTGATCGATGGTGGTGCTGTTGCGGAAGCCGAAGAACGCGATCAGCAGCCGGTCCCCACCGGTCGTCGTGACCGACGGGGTCGCGATCGAACGGGACGCGGCGTTGGCCTGTCCACCCGCGACGTCGACCGGCTGGGCCGCGTCGACACCGCGGTAGGCGACGACGACCACGGTGGCGCTGGTGCGTGTCGACAGCGTCCAGGTGTACGACGCCGCTTCGTTGCTGGCGGCCACCCGCGAGAAGACCGCCTGACGCATGTTCGTGCCGTTGGCGTCGTTGCGCACGAGGTTCCAGCCGGAGGGGGCCGTGATGTTGGCGTTCCCGTAGACCGTCACGGCCGCGACCAGGACGTCACCCGCGGCGACCCCGCTCGGCCGCTGCACGGCGGCGGAGGTGAGGTTGCGCCCCGCGGCAGTGGACGCGCCGCGGAAGCCGATGGCACGGCGACTGCTCGCGGTCGCGGGTGCCGATTCGAGCCCGTCGGCGTTCAGCGCCGTCACGCGGTAGTGCGACGTGCTGCCGATCGGCGCCGTCTCGTCCCGGTAGGTCGTCGACGTCTGCGGGTTCGTCGTCAGGCGCGTGTAGGGGCCGCTGGCGCTGGAGGCACGGTAGACGTGGTACCCGGTCACGCCCGAGCCACCGGTGTTCCAACCGAGGTCCACGCCGATCGAGGTGCTGGTGGCCGTCAGGGCGGTGGGGGCCGGCGGTGGCTGCGCCGGCGCGGTGACCGTCCACGTGAACGTGTCGGTGGCCGTGGCGTTGCTGGTGTCCCGCACCGTGACGGTCACGGCGTGGGTGCCGGCCGAGCCGGCCGCGAGCGTGCCCGAGATCGCGCCGGTGGCGCTGTTGATCGAGATGCCGCCGGGCAGACCGGTGGCGCTGTAGGTCAGGTCGTCACCGTCGCGGTCGGTGGCGCCGGAGGCGATCGAGACCGTGGCTCCCTCGGCGTCGCTGCGGTCGGGCAGATCCTGGCCGAACACCGGCGGGGAATTGACGACCGTGACCGTGGCCGAGGTCACGGCCGGACTTGTCGACGTGCCGTCCGAGGCCGTGACACGCACCGCGAGCGTGTCACCCTTGTCACCGTTGCCCGCAACACCCAGATCCAGCGTCCGCGACGTCGCCCCGCTCAGCGCCGTGCCGTTCCTGAGCCACTGGTAGGAGTAGGTCAGCGAACCCGACCCGCCCGACGCGGTCACCTCCGCGGTCAGCGTGCCGTCGGTCCGCGGCGACGTCGGCGTCACCGTGACCGCGTCCACGACCGGCGGGCCGGGGACGGGGCCACCGCCACCGCCCGTGGTGACCGTCCACCGGAAGGTGTCGGTGACCGCGGCAGGGTCCGACGGCGGGGCGGTGTCCGCGATCCGGAAGGTCACCAGCGACCCGACCGCGAAGTTCGCGGAGGTGTCCCACGACTCCGAGGTCTGGAACTGTCCGGTGCTGGACACCACCCGGTCGGCCACGCTGTGCCGGCGAGCCGTGCTCCGCGCCGCGAAGCCCTCCGTCCACTGGTTCGCGAAGGTGCGCGTGCCGTTCAGGCCGACCCCCGCGACCAGGAGCTGGTCGGCGTGCCGCGTGGTCGCGGTCGTGCCGGTGGACACGCTGGTACCGGACCCGGACTGGCTCACCACCCGGTCGAGCACCTCGGACTGCACGCCGTGCAGCCCTTCGTACTCGAGGATGGACAGACCCATGAACGTCTCCGTGCCGGAGACCGAGTACGTCACCGTGGCCGGCTCGTTGGCGCCGGCGACCTTGTAGAAGATCACCGACCGGCCGGCGTCGACCGCTCGGCTCCAGCCGCTCGGGACCGTCGAGGTGCGGCTGGCGCTGTGGGCGCCGAACGCCACGAGCAGGTTGCCCTGCCTGGGCTGCTGGTCGAACGCCAGCGAGTAGGACGTGCTGTTGTTCTGGTCGCCGGCCTTGCTCTGCACGAGTCGGACGCCCGTGCCCGGGCTCGGCGGCCCGGAGGTGCCACCGTCGGTCACGCTCACGGTCACGTCGTACGGGCTCGACGCCGCCGCGCCGGCCGCGATCGTGCCCGACAGACGGCCGGTGCTGGTGTCGATCGACACGCCAGCCGGCAGACCGGCCGCGCTGTAGGTCAGCGTGTCACCGTCCGCATCCGACGCCCCCGCGACGATGGACACACTCGCCCCTTCGGTATCACTGCGGTTGGGCAGATCCTGGCCGAACACCGGCGGCGAGTTGACGATGGTCACCTGAGAGGAGGTGCGCTGATCCTCGGCCTGGCCGTCGGAGACGGTCACGCGCACGGAGATCGCGTCGCCGCGGTCACCGTTGCCCGACTTGGACAGGTCGAGCCGATCGCCGGTCTCGCCCGGCAGCGCCACGCCGTTCTTGCGCCACTGGTACTCGTAGGTCAGCGGGTCACCGTCCGCATCGCTGGCCTGCACGCTGACGGTCAGGGTGTCGTCGGTTCGCGGCGCCGACTGGTCGATGGTCACCGAGGACAGCACGGGGCCGGTGTTGCCCGTCGCCCCCAGCGTGATCTCGAAGAGCTTGCCGTCGTTCTCGTTCGGGTCGGCGCCGTTGTCGACGGCCCGGTCGACGATCCAGTAGTTCATCCGGCCGGCGGCGTTGGTCGCGGGCGCCATGGTCAGGCCGGACAGGAAGGTCAGGTCCGCGATCCGCGAGGCGTCGATGATCCGCACGAGGTCGCCGGTCTTCGTGACCTCGTAGATCCGGCGTTGGCGCCGGTCACCCACCAGCAGCGTGTTGCGCGACGGGTCGGATCCGAGGCCTTCCACGTCCAGCGCGCCGTGACGACCGACATCGAAGTGCGTGACGATGTCGTCGCCGTCGAAGAACACCCCGTTGACCGGGTTCACGCGGTAGACGTTGGTGTTGATGCCGTCGAGGAAGAAGAGGTGCCCGGTGACCGGGTCGAACTCGGGGTCCTCGGTGTCGACGACGCCGATGGCCGCCGCGTTGAAGAACCGGACGACGTCGTCTGGGGTGCCGAAACGGCCGTCGTTGCCCGGACGGACGGAGAACACGCCCCGGGTCTGACTGGCGTCCGAGGAGACGAACAGCGTGTTGGTCGCGGCGTCGTAGCCGAGGCCGGTGGGCTCGTTGGTGAAGCCCAACGTGGTACCGGTGTCGGTCACGCCGCCGGTGCGGGTGGTGGTCCAGAGGTTCACGCCGTGGTAGCCGGCGCCGGTGACCTCGTTGACCTCGGAGTCGGCGACCATCAAACGGTCACTGCCCGGCAGGTACGTGACGCCGGAGGGGTCGGGGCTGGCCGGCGTCCACTTCGAGGTCTCGATCATGCGCACCAGTGAGGCGGTCTCCACCGGCACGTTCGCGGCCGATACTTCGGTGAGCGTGATCTCCGTCACGCCGCCGAGGACCGTCTGACTGCCGGCGTCCGCCACGAAGAGGTTGTACGTCTCGGGGTCGTCGGAGGCATCAGAACTGGGGGCGAACACCATCTCCTGCGGGCTCACGAGCGTGACGTCCGAGAGGTCGTAGCTCGCCTGCACCTGCCCGGACTCGTCGAGGGCGTCCAGGCGGTCGTCGTCAGGACGCAGCACGTAGAGCCGTCCGTCCTGGGGGTTGTACGCGAGCCCGGCGAGCGCGTCGCCTTCGAGCACCGGCAGGGGCGTGCGCTCGGGCGCCGCGGACGGGTCGTCGGCCGCGACCCGCACCAGGCTCGCGTCGCCGGCATCGAGGAGCAGCAGGTCGCCGCCCTCGTCGACGGTGGCGCCGGCGGCCCGGCGCAGCCCGAGCTCCGCGAGACGGTCGCTCGTCACCGTCGGGCGGGCGCGACGTAGCTGCGCCGCGTGCACCTGGACCAGCTCGCCGTCGGCGACGGCCACGAGGTTGCCGTCGTCCGGGTCGGTGGCCATCGTCGCCGGGTCCACGCCCGGCAGGGACGTGGTCCCGAGCAGATCCTCCCCCGGTGACAGCCGGATCACGACGGTCTGCTCCTCGGCGGGCCCGGCGACCAGAACCCCTTCCTCAGGTGCCACGGCGATGCCGTGCGGCCGCGGGATGCCGAACTCCGAGGTGTAGGTCGTGCGCACGTGTCGTGCCTTCTGCGGGCCCTCCTGTGCGAGCGCCACCGACGATGGCGCGACCATGGCGGCCAGCAACGCAGCCGTCACCGCGACCGTGACAGGCATCCGCCCCCGGCGTCGTCGAAACGGTCGGGCGGTGTGGTCGTGATGCGACATCCGCGTCATCCCCAGGCTCGTCTCCACCGGTTCGCGCGCGCACGCGAACCCGCAGCCCCGACGCTCTCACCACACCTCGCGGCGCGGCGCCCCCACAGGCGGACGTCGCTGCTGTGCCCGCGACGATCCGCGTCAACCCGACACCCGCACAGGGAGCACTGTCCTGCTCCCGACATTTGGGGTGCCGCCGCCTCACACGTCGGCTCCGAGCGGACCCGGATCGCGAACTCCCAGCGAACGCTCCGCGATCGGCCGGTTTCGAGCGGTTCGCTCTGCGCCGAAGGACGCAGATTCAGCACGTCCGCCGACGTGGTCGCCTCCCCGGGCGCGGCGGAGAATCGCGCGAGGCGTGAACAGTCACGCGTTGGTCGAGGCGGCTGCCTCGATCCCTCCGGGACAAGGGGGCACTTTCCATGCGCACGTCATCGCGGCTCCGGCCGCTCTACCTGGGCGTCGTCGCCGGTCTGCTGGCCGCGATGCTCGCCAGCACCGCCGCCTTCGCCAGCCCGCCTCATGAAGGCAATTCGGGCGGCAACTGCGACGCGCCGTCGGAGACCGGTGCCAAGGTCGACTTCTCCGGTGTTGCCGGTGAGGCCTACGAGGAGATCGTCTCGGTCGCCGACACGAACGGCGATTCTTACGACGTCCGTGTCGTCATCCAGGGCACGAACGTCCAGTTCTACGACGCCGAGACCGGCTACCCGATCACGGTCGAGTTCTGCGTCAAGGCCAGCAACTCGAACAGCGGGACCGAGACCGGCACCGAGTACGACGTCGACTTCGAGAACAGCGGCGGCCAGTTCCCCGCGATCAGCAACGTCGTCGTGTACCTGATCCTCGAGCGCATCCCGCCGGAGGGATACCTCGGCGAGTGGTGCTCACCCGGTTACTGGCGCCAGACTCACCACCTCGGCTCGTGGGAAGCAACGGGCATCGCTCCGTCGGAGACGTACGGCAGCTACTTCGGGGCGATCTCGCTCTCGCCGAAGGCCGTCCGTGACGGGGCGAAGACCGACCCGACGCTGTGGGAGGTGCTCCAGAGCCCGCAGTGGTACGGCGGCGAGGCGTTCAACAACGTCGGCGACCTGTTGAGCGAGGTGCACCCGGACGTCGACTTCCTGGGTGAGCGCGTCGAGGACAGCTGCCCGCTCGGCCGGAATCCTGGCACGACCTGAGGGTTCGACATGCGTGGGGCCCGGCGATCGCCGGGCCCCACGGCCGTTCCTCAGCCCTTGCCGGCGGGCTTGCCGTTCCCCTTGCCGCCGCCGGCGTCCTTGTCCTTGCCGCCGCCACCGTTGCCCTTGCCCGGCTTCGGCGCCGGATCCGTGGGCGCCGGTTCGCTGGGCGGTGGATCGGTCGGTGTCGGCACTTCACCACCCGTGCCGCCGAGCAGGGCCAACATCGCGGCGGCGTCGATCCGACCGGTCCGCACGCTGGACAGTGGCACGGCACCATCCTCGAGCGCGCGCCGGACCTGGGCGGCCGAGGCGCCGGTCGCCAACCCGAGCCCGATCACTCCGGCCGCCGCCGGGGTCGCGGAGGACGTCCCGGAGTAGCCGACGACGCCGCCGGTCTGGGTCAGCGCCTGGTTGTTGCCGGGGGCGCTGACGTCGACCCAGGCCCCGTGGTTGGACCACGAGTACAGGGCGTCCGTGCTGGTCGTGCCGGCGACGCCGATCACCTCCGGATACGCCGCCGGGTACCGCGGCGCGTCGGACGAGTAGTTGCCGGCCGCCGCCACGACGACGACCCCGCGCTCGCTGGCGTAGCGCACGCCGTTCAGCATCGTCGCCGAGGCGTTCGGGCCGCTCATGGACAGCGAGATCACGTCCGCGCCGTTGTCGGTCGCCCAGACCATGCCCCTGGCAATGTCGGAGACGTACGCCCCCTCGGAGTCGAACACCTTCACCGGCAGGATCGTGCACTGCCAGCAGTAGCCGGCGATGCCGAGACCGTTGTTCGTCGCGGCCGCCGCGACGCTCGCGGACCGCGTGCCGTGACCGTGGTTGTCGGTCACGTTCGCGGAACCGTCCATCGCGTTGTGTCCTGACAGGACCTTGCCCTGCAGGTCCGCGCTGACGGTGACGCCGGAGTCGAGCACCGCGATGCGCACGTCCGGGGCGCCCGTCGTGACCGACCACGCCGCCGGCGCCTGCACGTGCTTCGGGCCCCACTGGTCGCCCCACGCCGGATCGTTCGGGGTCGCCTCCGGCGTCAGCAGCTGGTCCGCTTCGACACTCGCCACGGCAGGGTTGGTGCGCAACTTCGCCAGAGCCCGCGAAGATGCCTGTTCCGGTAGGTGCAGGACCTCGACACCCAGCCGCTCTATGGCGCCTACCCAAGACGCGCCGACGGTCGCCCGGGCCGCAGCCTTCGCCCCCTCACCGGTTCCCGGTCGGTAGGTGACCAGGAGCCGCTCGGTCGGTTCCGGGCCCGGCGTGTGTGCCGTGGCAGCGCCCGTCGGCAGCAGGGTCGCCACCAGCAGCAGGACGACCAGGAGCGATCGTGTCCGGCGTCGGCCGGCGTTCGTGGACATGGCACACCTCGCGATGGCCGAGCCGCGATCCGTCGCGTCGGCGACGGGTCCCTCGCGGTTCGGGTCCCCACCGGGAGATCGGGCGGCGCTGGCCGCAGGTTGAGCGGCCGAACGGCCGCCGACGGCGTCCGTCGGTCCGCCGATGCCCACCACGTGCCCGGTTCGCCGGGATGTTCGCGCCAGCAACCCGGCAGCCCGGGCGCGCAACGCACGTCGTCGCCGTGATCGAATGTTGTGCATCGCCAACCGGCGCACAATCCGGTCTCCGCTGTCACGCTGCGGAGCTGCTTCGGGGGCCAGGAGTACGGATGCACGCAGGGGTCGCGTCGGGCCGGTGGCGGCAGCCCGACGTCGTCGCGGCCGCCCGGGCCTCGGCGCTGCTCGGGAGCCTCTCGCGCGACGACCTGGCGCTGGTGCTCGGGGTGGCGCAGGCGGCCGACCACGCCCGTGGCTCGCTGGTCCTGCGCGAGTCCGACGACGACGTGGTCGTGGTGCTGCGCGGTGCCGCGAAGGAGCACCGTTCCAACCTCGACGGTGTCGACGTCGTCACGGCGCTGCTCGGCCCGGGCGACACGGCCGGGCTGCCCGCCGCACTGGGCCATCCCGGTGCGGCGCGGGTGACGACCCTGGAGCCGGCGACCCTGCTGGTGCTGCCGGGTCGGGAACTGCGACCCCTCGTCGAGGCGCATCCGGCCGTGGCGGCCGCGTGCCTCCACGCCGTCGGTGCGCAGCTCGGCGAGCTGCGCGACCGTCAGGTCAGCTTCGCCGGCACCTCGACGCGCGAGCGGTTGGTGCACCGGCTGCTGGAGCTCGCCACGCGCTGGGGACAGCAGGTCGACGACGTCGTGATGGTGCGCCTGCACCTGACGCAGGAGGAACTGGCGTCATGGGCCGGCGTGTCGCGGGAGTCGGCGGCGAAGGTCCTGGCCGACCTGCGACGCACCGGCATCGTCCACACCGGTCGCCGTGAGCTGATCGTCCGTGACCTCGCAGCCCTCGAGACACGGCTGACGCCCCGGCGCCACTCGTCGCCCAGCGCCACCGCTCTGCTGCTCGGTCACCTCGATACCACAGCCGAGGAAACCCCCACCTCGGCCTGATCCCACCGCGGCCTGATCACCTCCCGCCGACGCGACGGTGCCGGGGCGACGTCAGCCTCCGGTCCGGAACGACCGCAGCGTCCGGAACAGGATCACGAAGTCGAGCCACAACGACCAGTTCTCGATGTAGTAGTTGTCGAAGCGGACGCGCTGCTCGATGGAGGTGTCCCCGCGCAGGCCATGGATCTGCGCCCAGCCTGTCACGCCCACGGGAACCCGGTGTCGGTCGGTATATCCGGGTATGCCAGAACCGAACTTGTAGACGAAATGAGGACGCTCTGGACGTGGACCGACGAGCGACATGTCTCCACGCAGGACATTGAACAACTGTGGAAGTTCATCCAACGATGACTTGCGGAGAAAGGCGCCAACAGGCGTCAATCTCGGGTCACCGGCAACCGACCACGTGATGGCCGAATCGTCATTGACGTACATGGTGCGGAACTTGAGCATCTCGAACTCGCGGCCGGACTGTCCGATCCGGACCTGGCGGAAGAGGATCGGCCCGGGACTCGAGGCGTGGACGAGAGCCGCCAGCACGGCCATCGGGGCGGCGGCCACCAGCAGCGCCGCTGCCGACAGCAACAGGTCGACAGCCCGTTTCACGACCCGGGCGTGCGGCCGCAACGCGGCCCGCCGGTGCCGCACGAGTGGGATGCCCCAGACGTCGTCGTGCTCCAGCGCGTCCGGCAGTGCGCCCAACTCGAAGAAGCGCGGGACGTGGTAGACGGTCACGTCGTGGGCGTCGCACGCGCGCAGGATCGCGACCATCTGTGAGGCGCGGCGGGCCCCGAATGCCACGACGACGCGCCGGACCGCCAGTTCCCGCAGCGCCCGCGACAGTTCCTCGGGACTCGCGACGACCTGGTTCGCCACGTGGGCGGGCGGGTCACCGTCGACGTAGCCGACCAGGCGCAATCCATACTCCGGATGGTCGCGCAGGACATGACCGAGCTCTTGGCCGACGACTCCGGTCCCGACGACGAGCGTGTTGGAGAGCAGCAGCCCGCGGGTATGCAATCGCCGCAACCCTGCGTAGGTCACGGCCCGGGCGGCGACGACCAGGACCGTCGCCTCGACGAAGACCAGCATCAGCCGCCCGGCCTGCAGGCGGAGCACGGCCCACGGCCCAAACACGACCAGCGTCAGAGCAAGCCGCTTGACGAGCCAACCGCCGTCCTCGCTCACCCGAGGACTGAGCCGCCGGTGACCGGGTTCCCCGACGAACAGCACCAGCCATGCGCAGGTCACGTAGCCGACCGTGACCGTCGAACCCCGGAACGGGAAGAGGGTGACGGCCAACGCCACGGCGTCCGACGTCGGCGTCGAGATGAGCCGGCGCAGGACGGCCTCGCCGAGCAGCCCCCGCTTGCGGCGATCCGGAAGGCTCGGAGCCTCGAAGGCGGCCGCCCGAGCGGACGACTGCGACAGCGGCGTCGCGGCCGCTACGTCGGGAACTGCCCTGGAACCGACACTCGCTTGCTTGCTATTGCGTCGCACTTCCGCACTGCCCGTCACCGACTCCCCCCGACTATTGATCTCAAGAGATCCAACCGATACGGGCTGGTTTTTCATCGAGCACGCGGGCTCTTTGCTGCCGAACCAAAGGCTAGGGGCAGTGGCCAGAACATGAGTGTGGGCACGTGTCCTGTCTTCGCCCTGCCAATGATCGGGGTGCAGTGTCCCTTCAGCTCTTTACGTGCGAAGGGCCGGGACCCTTTTCCCCCAACGTCCGACGGTAAACCGGTCGGAGCCCCATTCGAGAGCTCGGCAGGTGGGCGACGCCCCCTCGCCGGTCCTCGGAGACGGCGCACGGGCACCGGTCCGGAGGGCGACGGCTGCTCGTACGAATCACACCCATGTCGTACCTTGCCCGCCGGAGACTTCCGGTGGCGCAGCCGCGCCCGAGACGAGGCCGCCCGTGACCGAGTACAGCGCACAGAGCATCAGCGTCCTCAAGGGACTGGAGGGCGTGCGCAAGCGTCCCGCCATGTACATCGGCTCGACCGATGTGCGTGGCCTGCACCACCTCGTGTGGGAAGTGGTCGACAACGCCGTCGACGAACACCTCGCCGGCCACGCGAAGAAGATCGCCGTCCGCCTCCTCGCCGACGGTGGCGTCGAGGTGTCCGACGACGGCCGTGGCATCCCGATCGACAAGCACCCCACCGAGAAGGTCCCGGCGGTCGAACTCGCGCTGACCACGTTGCACGCCGGCGGAAAGTTCGACCGGCAGTCCTACGCCGTCTCCGGCGGCCTGCACGGCGTCGGCGTGTCGGTCGTGAACGCGCTGGCCACCCGCACCGAGGTGGAGGTGACCCGCGGCGGGCACCGCCACACCATCGCCTTCGCACGGGGCGCGAAGGTGGAGAACCTCAAGAAGGCCGGCAAGCGCAAGGGCTCCGGGACACTGGTGCGCTTCTGGGCCGACCCCGACATCTTCGAGACCACGACGCTCGACTACGACCGCATCGGCGAACGACTGCGCGAGACCGCCCTGCTCAACCCGGGGCTGGAGATCATGCTCGCCGACGATCGCGACGGGCGCTCGCAGACGCTGAAGTTCAAGCACGGGCTGACGGACTTCGTCAACGAACTGCTGCACGGCAAGGATCCGCTGACCCACCCCATCGAACTCCACGACGAACGCGAGTTCGAAGGCCACCCCGTCGCCCTCGACCTCGCGTTCACGTGGACCGACGGGTTCCACGACGACCGGCTGCGCAGCTACGTCAACATCGTGCGCACCGCCGACGGCGGAACGCACGAGGAGGGCTTCCGGCGGGCACTGACCTCGACACTCAACAAGTTCGGGCGCGACTCGGGGGCGCTGCTCAAGAAGGACCCGAACCTCACCGGCGACGACGTGCGCGAAGGCCTGGTCGCGGTCGTGTCGATCAAGCTGCCCGACCCGCAGTTCGAGGGGCAGACCAAGGGCCGGCTCGGCTCCACGATCGCCCGCGGCTACGTCGAGCAGGTCGTCACCGAGGAACTCGCGGCGTGGCTGGCCAAGCACAAGGCCAAGGGCAAGCAGATCGTCAAGCGCGCCGCCGTCGCGGCCAAGGCCCGGCAGGCCGCCAAGGCCGCGCGCGAGCTCACCCGTCGCAAGGGACTCCTCGACACCCAGTCGGCGGGTCTGCCCGGCAAGCTCGCCGACTGCACGTCACGTGACCCCTCGGAGACGGAGCTGTACATCGTCGAGGGCGACTCGGCGGGCGGCTCGTCGAAGTCGGCACGCGACCGCCACACCCAGGCGATCCTGCCGCTGCGCGGCAAGGTCCTGAACGTGGAGAAGGCACAGCTCGGCCGGGTCCTGGAGAACGCGGAGATCCAGGCCCTCGTGAAGGCGATCGGCACCGGTGTCGGCGACGCCTATGACCACGACCGGCTGCGCTACGACAAGATCGTGCTGATGGCCGACGCCGACGTCGACGGCGGGCACATCACCACGCTGCTGCTGACCTTCTTCTACCGGCTGACCCCGAAGCTGATCGAGAAGGGCCACCTCTACCTCGCACAGCCGCCGCTGTACCAGCTGCGCAAGGGAACCAAGGTGGCCTACGCGATGAGCGACAAGGAACGCGACACGCTGCTCCGCACGGAGTTCAAGCGCAACACCAACGTGGAGATCCAGCGGTTCAAGGGTCTGGGTGAGATGGACGCCGACCAGCTGTGGGCCACCACCATGGACCCACGCCGGCGCACGCTGCTGCGCGTCAACATCGAGGACGCCGCGCGGGCGGACGAGCTGTTCGTCCTGCTGATGGGCAACCAGACCGACCCGCGCCGCGACTGGATCGTCACCAACGCCAAGTTCGTCGAGAACGTCGACGTGTAGACCCGCTCGCTTCGCTCGCTGACTGTGGGGGGCTCCGCCCCCACACACCCGCGACACCCCATCTTCGGAGCAATCCCCGATGCCGCAGGACAGCACCCTCTCGGCCGGCCAGGTCCTCGACGTGAGCCTCGAGTCGAGGATGGAACAGGCCTTCCTCGACTACTCGATGTCGGTCATCGTCGGGCGCGCCCTGCCCGACGTCCGTGACGGGCTGAAGCCGGTCCAGCGCCGCATCCTGTACTCGATGTACGAGTCCGGGCTGCACCCCGACCGGCCCTACCGCAAGTGCGCGTCGGCGGTCGGTGAGGTCATGAAGACCTACCACCCACACGGCGACTCCTCGATCTACGACGCGCTGGTGCGCATGGCGCAGGACTTCGCCACGCGCGAGCCGCTGATCGACGGGCACGGCAACTTCGGCTCCGTCGACGGCGACCCGCCGGCGGCCATGCGCTACACCGAGGCGCGGCTGTCGCCGCTGGCGATGGAACTGCTCGCCGGCATCGACGAGGAGACCGTCGACTTCGTCGACAACTACGACGGCTACGACACCGAGCCGCTGGTCCTGCCCGCCCGGTTCCCGAACCTGCTCGTCAACGGCGCGTCCGGCATCGCCGTCGGCATGGCGACCAACATCCCGCCGCACAACCTCGGCGAGGTGATCGACGCCTGCCTGACCCTGCTCGACCGGCCCGACGCCGACCTCGACCGGCTCATCCGCCACGTCCCGGCCCCGGACTTCCCCACCGGCGCGCGCATCGTCGAGGGCAACGGCATCCGCGAAGCCTACGAGGCGGGCCGCGGCGCCATCACGGTCGAGGCGGTCGCCACGACCGAGACCCGCAGCGGCAACCTGCCGCGCATCGTGATCACGGAGATCCCCTACCAGGTCAACAAGGCCGCGCTGCTGCAGCGGATCGCCGACCTGGTCAGCAGCCGCAAGCTCGACGCGATCCGCGACCTGAGGGACGAGTCGTCACGTGACGGCATGCGGATCGTGATCGAACTCAAGCGGGGCGAGGACCCGGCCAAGGTCCTGGAGAAGCTGTACCGGGCCACCGACCTGCGCACGAACTTCAACGTCAACCTCGTCGCGCTGGTCGACGGTGCCCCGCGCACCCTGGGGCTGGTCGACTGCCTGCGGCACTACCTCGCCCACCAGCGGCAGGTCCTGACCCGGCGGACCGAGCACCGGCTGCGTAAGGCTCGTGACCGGGCCCACGTCGTCGAGGGGCTGTTGCTCGCGCTCGACCACCTCGACGAGGTGATCGCCCTGATCCGCGGCAGCGAGTCGGCCGCACACGCCCGCACCGGCCTGATCGAGCGGTTCGCGATGAGCGAGGTGCAGGCGCAGGCCGTACTGGACATGCAGTTGCGGCGGTTGGCGGCGCTCGAGCGGGCGGCCCTGGAGGACGAGTACCAGGACCTGCAGGAACGCATCGCCCGGCTGGAGGAGATCCTGGGCGACCCGAGCGTGCTGGACCGGCTGCTCGGCGACGAACTGCGCGAGATCAAGCGCCTGCACGCGACGCCGCGCCGGTCGCGGATCGTCGGTGCCGGCATCAGCGCCGAGGACGTCCTGGCCGGCGGCTCCCAGGCCGGCTTCGAGGCGCAGGAGGTGACCGTGATGGTCACCCGCGGCGGCTACCTCAAGCCGCTGGCACGCCGCCGGGCGACGCCGGCGCACAAGCACGCCCACGATCCGCTGGTCGCGGTCCTGCGCTGCACCACGGACGACACCCTGCTGCTGATCGACGAGGCCGGCACCGGGCACCGGGTCGGCGTCGGTGACGTCCCGGTCGTGAAGGCGAGCCAGCGCGGGACGCACGTCGGTGGGCTGCTCGGCGGCGGGCCCGACGCGAAGCTCGCCGGGGCGGTCGTGCTGTCGGACGACCCGGCGGCCACGGTCGTGACGGCCTCGGCGGCCGGGCAGGTCAAGCGCACCGCGATGAGCGAGTTCGCCGAGGCACGGCAGCGCTCCCTGCAGGCGGCCGGTGTCCGAGCCGACGACCGGGTCGCGGCCGTGGCGGTGTGCCGGGACGGCGACCACCTGCTGCTCGCGAACTCCGGCGGCCACGTCATCCGCTTCGCCGCCGACGACGTGCGCGCCATGGGACGCAGCGCCGCCGGTGTCGCCGGTATGAACGTGCCGAAGGGCGCGGCCGTCGTGGCCCTCAGCGTGGTGCCGGGCGGCACCGACGACGCCGAGGTGGTGACGATCGGCGGCGACGGCACGGCCAAGCGCACGCCGCTGGGCGAGTACCCGGCCAAGGGGCGGGGCGGGAAGGGCCTGATGACCGGCAGTGCGGACCTGCTGTGGTGCGGGCTCGCCGCCGACCTGCACGTGCACGGCGAGGAACCCGCGGTGCTGCGGGCGCTCGACCTGGTCGAGGCGCGACGGGCCGGGCGTGGCAGCCCGATCGGCCACGCCGTGGCCGGACCCGTGGTCGCCGAGCACGCCGCCGCTGCCCCGCCGGACTGAAACGCCGCCGGGCGGCTTCGGCGTCCATCTCGAACGGGCCGGCGCGCCGACGGTCGCTGTCGCCGATCGCCCGAAGTTCCCGACTCGGACCTTCCGGGCGCTCCCCGTACGGACGACCACGCAAATACCCGGGACAGGAGTCCCGGGTCCGTAGTCTCTCGACGGCGATCAGCCGAGGCTCGCTTCCGCCCCTCCAGGAGCCCACACGTGCAGTCCGACCTGCAGCAGTTCACCACCGAGATCCCGATCCAGACCGACCGCCTCGGCGGCGAGGTCCGCTGGTACAACGAGGAGAAGGGCTACGGCTTCATCGCCCCGGACGACGGCGGCGACGACGTCTTCGTCCGTTACTCGTCCATCTCCGGCGACGGGTTCCGGTGCCTGCAGGCGGGTCAGCGCGTGACGTTCGAACGCAGCGACGACGGTCGCGGACCACGCGCCCTCGACGTCCACACGACCTGACCGACGCCTCGGAGAGCGACGGGCCACAGCGGCCCCGGTCGCCGTCCACGACGACCGGCCGTCAGCCGTCGCGGGCCGATCGCTGCGCCTCCGTCGCCGCCGGGGTGGTCCCCTCCTCATCCAGCGGCAAGCTGCCGTCGCTGCGATGCGCCTCGGCATGGATGGTGAGCAGTTGCTCGTCCACGGTCGGTGCCGACGGGTCGAGGACGTCCAGTCCAGCAAGGTGCCGGGTCACCGGCCCGTCGCCGCGATCGAACGCCCGCGCCCGTGCCAGGGTGTCGGCCACCTCGAGGTCCATGCGGGCGTGCTGGGCGAGGTGCTCCTCCCAGTCGTGCACGACGAAGAACTCGGTGATGCGGGTGGGCCGGTCCGCGTCGCGGTACAGCGACCACCGGTGTGCCCCCGTGCGGAAGCGCTGCCGGCGCAGTTCGCGCATGACGTCGAAGAACGCCTCCGCGTCGTCGCGGTCGATCTCCCAGGTGTTGGCCACCAGCACCGGTGAGCCCGCGACGTGCTGGGCGTGGCGGGGCACGTGCCAGTCGTCGGGGGCCGACGGCTCGTCGAACTCGCCCAGGACCGGCAGTCCGAGCCGGAACGCGGCGGCGCCCAACGCAACGGTGCCGAGGTTGAACACGGCGACCGCGGTGCCGGCGCCGACACCCTCGGCCAGGGCACCGGCGGCGAACGCGCCGACCGGCTGCAGTCCGATCGCCAGCACGTAGAGCGAGACCACCCGGCTGCGCACCCAGCGTGGTGCCAGCAACTGCACCGTGGCGTTCATGGTGACCAGGGTGAACACCCAGCACAGGCCGTTGACCGCCAGCGCCGCGGCGGCCACCACCGGGTGTGGGGCGAACCCGAAGACGACCCCTGACAGCCCGAACACCAGCACCGCGCCGGGCAGCATGCGCCGCCCGAAGCGCACGCGGGCCCGTTCGCGGGTCAGCACGCCGACCAGGGCGCCGACCCCGAACAGGCCGTAGAGCACGCCGAAGCCGGTCCCGCCGAGCCCGAGCTCCCGGGAGACCACCGGCAGCAGCGACTGGATGCTGGCGGTGGTGAGCGCGAAGAGTGCCGTGACGCCCAACAGCACGCGGATCGGGCGGGTGAACCGGGCGTAGCGCACCCCCATGGCGGTGGAGCGCCACAGCGTCTGACGACGCGTGTCCTCGACCTTGGCCTTCGGGAACGTCAGCAGCACGCCGACGATCGCGAGGTACGACGCCGCGTTGGCCCCGAACGCCGTGCTCGCCAGGCCGGCACCCACGATCACGCCGCCGATGGCCGGCCCGATCGCGCGGGCCACGTTGAAGGCGCCCGAGTTCAGCGTGATCGCCTGCGCCATCATGCGGCGCGGTACCAGGTCGGGGATCAGGGTCTGGAAGGCCGGAAGGCCGATCGCGTTGCCGACGCCCAGCACGAACGACAGACCCAGCAGCCAGTAGGGCGTGAGCGTGCCCGTGGCCGTCAGCACCGCCATGACCGCGACGGAGATGGCGCTGGTGAACTGGCCGATCAGCATCAGGGTGCGGCGGTCGACCACGTCGGCGAGCGCGCCGGCGGGAAGGGTCAGCAGCAACCTCGGCAGGGTCAGCGAGGTGGTGACCAGCGCCACGAGCAGCGGCGAGTCGGTCATCTCCTGCATGACCCACGGACCGGCGGTCAACTGCAGGAAGGTGCCGAGGTGGCTGACCAGCGCGGCCGCCCAGATGCGGCGGTACTCGGGCACCTGCAGGGGTGCGAACGTCGGCACCGGCGCCTGAGGCGCCGGTGGCCGGGGAGTCAGTTTGGCGGGGTCGGTGGTCACGTCACGCAGTCAAGCCGATGCGGCCGGCGGCGTGCACCACGCCCCGGCCGCGTCACGGTCGGCGGTCAGCGGTTGCGAAGGGCCTCGATCAGTTCGGACTTGTTCATGTCCGAGCGGCCCTCGACGTCGAGCTCGGCGGCCCGCTCGCGCAGGTCGTCGACGCTCCAGTCGTCGTAGGAGGGGTTCTCGCCGCCCTTCTTCGACGAGTCGTTGCCGCTGTTCGCGATCCGGGCGGCGGCCTCCTTGCCGTACCCCTCGTCGCGCAGGGCCTCGTACTGCTCGTCGTTCTTGACGGACGGTCCGTGGTCCTTGGCCATGTCGTGCTCCTTCGTCGATCCTCAGACGCGCGCACGCAGCCGGGGGTCGTCGGCCGGCACGTGCAGCAGGTCCTGACCGGGGGCCGGACCGGTGACGTCGAGCTCGCCGCGCAGCGACGACTCGCCCCGGTCCCAGGCGCCCAGCATGTGTTCGGTCAGCTTGGCCTCCAACTTGCACAGCGCCAAGGCCCCGAAGACCACCTCGTCCAGACGCTTCGGGTCCTGCTCGACCAACCCGCCGGCCAGGTCCGTGGCGGCCACCGTCTGGTGGTGGGCATCGGCGACGACGTGGGTGTCGAAGAACAGGCACGTCCACGGGTCGAAGCGCAGCCGGCGCAGGGCCGTGGCGAACCGGGCCATGGTGGTCACCGAGGACATCTCGAAGACGGCGAGGTGCCCGACGACGGCGCCGAGCCAGCGGCGGTGCAGCCCGAACATGGACACGAGGTTGACCGTCGCCAGCGTGACCCCGGGCAGCAGGTCGAGGTAGTGGTTGGGCCGCGAGGACAGCCCGAGGCGCTCCATGGTCAGGGCATACAGCTCGGCGTGGACGTCCTGGTCGACGCCGTCGCCGTACTCGTCGGCCTGGATCTCGACCAGCGCCGCCTTCGGCTTGCCGCCCAGCCGCGGGATGGCCCAGCTGTGCGGGTCGGCCTCCTTGAGCTGCCAGGCCGTGCGGTGGACCGCCTGCTCGCGGAACTGGTGCAGGTCGCCGTCGGACGCGATGAACTTGGAGATCGAGCGCCCGTCGCTGTCGTCGGTGGTCAGGTCCTGCAGGAACTCGGTGACGTCGTCCACGTCGGGCAGGTCGCCGACCAGGTCGATCAGGGCGGCCTCGAAGCGATCCTCGAGCTGGCCGCGCAGTCGGATCAGGTCGGGGTGCCACTCCCAGCGCTCGTCCACGCCCTCGACCCCGCGGTACGCGAGCTCGTAGACGAGGTACAGCGCGAGATGGGTGTCGTCGCCCGTGAGGGGGTCGTCCTCGGCCGTCGGCCAGACGGGGAGGTCGTGCGGCGTGCGGGTGAGGTGCTCCACGAGGAAGCTGCTGACGGGCCCGCGCGGTGTCGGCAACGGGCACGGCAGGTGCCGGCCCGGCGTCTGCACCGGGCGGGGCACTCCTTCTCCGACGGGCGATGCCGACGGCTGCGGCGTGGTGGCGATGGCGTCCACAGGTGTTCGTCCTCCAGCGGGGCGCCCCACGGGTCCAGGAAAGCGAGCGGGGCTGGTCACGTGACCGTCACCGGACGGTACGAAGCTGCCGCTCGCGTGCCGGGCGTCCCACGCCGACCGGCCGACCATGACCGCGGCGCGAGTTCGGCCGTACGGGCGACCGACCCTGTCCGATGGCTGAAGGACTCGCCCGGACGTCGGTGGCACACCACGAGATGGCATGGCACGCAGCCGGTCACCCGAGCCGGGGCAGCTCCTGCGCCAACTCCTCCACGGGTGCGAACAGGTCACCGTGCCGTTCGACCCGCTCGAGCACGTCGTCCATCTCGAACCTCAGGTCGTCGGCGTCGCCGCCCTCGGCGGCGTCCGCGACCTCGTCCCAGGTGAGCGGGGTGGACACCGTCGGGCGCTCGCGGGCGCGCGGCGAGTAGACGCACACCGTCGTCTTGGTCAGCGTGTTCTGGTACCAGTCGATCAGGACCCTGCCGACCCGCTCGGTCTTCGTCTGGGTCGACACGACCAGCTCGGGGTGCACGCGCTCGAGCAGCTGGGCGACGTCGCGGGAGAAGTCGCTGGTGTCGTCGTAGGTGGTCCCGTCCTGGTTGACCGGCACGTACAGCTGCAGGCCCTTGCCGCCGGAGGTCTTTGGGACCGCGGTCAGCGACAACCGGTCGAACACCTCACGCAACCGCATGGCGACCTGCGCGCACGTGATCACGTCGGCGGGGGCGCCGGGATCCAGGTCGAACACCACCGCCCGGGGATTGTCGGGGCGAGGTGCCTTGCCCATCGTGACGTGCAGTTCGATGGCGCCGAGGTTGCCCGCCCACACGAGCGCGGCCGTGTCGGTGAGGTTGCAGTGCTCCACGAGGTCCTCTCGCTCCCCGGGGCGCGGCTTGCGGCGCTCCTCCTCGGGGATCGGTCGGCCCCAGCGGCCCGTCCCCCGCTTGGGCAGCGTGGTGGTGGTCAGCCAGTCCGGCTTGTGGGGTGGGCAGCGCTTCTCGAAGAAGCTGCCGCCCTCGACGCCTTCCGGATAGCGCTTGAGGGTCACGGGCCGGCCGGCGAGGTGCGGCAGCATCACGGGCGCGACGGCGACGAGGTAGTTGAGGAACGCCGCCTTGGTCGTGCCGGTGTGCGGCCAGTAGACCTTGTCGAGGTTGGACACCGACAGCTGGCGGACCACCGGCTCGCCGTCGGCAGCGACACCGGGGACCTGGACGGTCTGCCGCTTGGACTCGGTCTTGGCCATCACGCGGTGTCGCGCTGGCCGCCACCCTTGCCCTCGGACTTGGCGGCGGACAGCGAGGCCTCGAGGGCCGCCATGAGGTCGACGACGTCGCCCGCCTCGCGCTCCTGCTCCGGCACGGTCGCGAGGTCCTCGCCCTCGGCCTTGCGCTCGATGAGCTCCAGGACGCGCTGACGGTGCTCGTCGTGGTAGCGCGACGGGTCCCACTCCGTGGTCATCGACTCGATCAGGCTGGAGGCCATCGTGAGCTCACGGTCGGCGACCTCGACGTCCTCGGGCAGCCCGTCGAGCTGCTCGGGCTTGATGACCTCGTCGTCGTAGAGCAGCGTGGAAACGGCCAGCGCGTTGCCGACCGGGCGCAGGACCGCGAGGTACTGGCGGCTGCGCAGCGTGAAGCGGGCCACGCCGGCCTTGCCGGTCTCCTCCATCGCCCGGCGCAACAACTCGTACGACTTGCTGCCCATGTCCCCCGGTAGCAGGTAATAGGAGGACTCGTACTGCAACGGCTCGATCTCGGCCAGGTCGACGAAGTCCTCGATGTCGATGGCACGCGAGCGCTGCGGGTCGAGCGCCCGCAGCTCCTCGGGATCGAGCACGACGTACCGGTCGGGGCCGATCTCGTAGCCCTTGACGATCTCGTCCTGGGTGACCTCCTCGCCGTCGGCGGCCGCGACCTTGCGGTGCCGGATGCGGGAGTTGTCGCCGCGACGGATCTCGCGGAAGCTCACCTTCTTCGACTGGGTGGCCGTGACGAGCTTCACGGGGATGTTGACCAGCCCGAAGCTGATCGCGCCGTTCCAGATCGCGCGTGGCATCGCGATGCCTCCTGGTGCCGCTTCCCGACGACTGACGGTGCCCTCGTGCCGGACTCGTGCGGGAAGACGACGTCGCCGGTCGCGACGTCGCGCCCCGCGGGCGGTGCGCGCACGTGCCGCACCGTACCGCCAAGACGCGGACGCGGTCAGGCCTCGCGGACGACGTCCGTCGGGGACTTGTCGTTGCGCCTGCCGAGGTAGACCGGGTGCCGCAGCCGGCCGTCGGGCGTCCACTCGCTGAAGCGCACGTCGACGACCAGATCGGGATCGGCGAAGCGGGCGTCGCGGTGCTCGACCGGGTCGACGAAAGGACTGTCCGGCCGTGGCCGCAGGGTGGCCTCCAGCGCCGCGATCTCGCGTTCGCTCAGCCCCGAGCCGACGCCCCCGGCGTAGCGCAGGCCGGTGTCGTCGTAGACGCCGACGAGCAGGGAGCCGATGCGCCCGGAGCGGTGCCCCTTGCCGGGGCGCCAGCCACCGACCACCACCTCCTGGCGCCGCTCGAGCCGCAGCTTGATCCAGGCGTTCGAGCGCACACCGGGGCGGTAGGGCGCGTCCTGGCGCTTGGCGACGACGCCCTCGAGGCCGCGCTGCTCGGCGATCGCCGTCGCCGCGGCGAGGTCGTCGGTGTCGGGCGGGATCGACCACGGTCCCGTGCCGGCCACCTCCAACGCCTGCAGGGCCGCCCGACGGCGCGCCTGCGGCCACGACATCCGGTCGTCGCCGTCCAGCGAGAGCAGGTCGAACAGCAGCAGCGCGACCGGGCGGGTCGCGGCGGCCTTGGCGGCCCGTGCCGGGTCGGCGAGGTGCATCCGTGGCTGCAGGGCGGAGAACGAGGGGCGACCGTGGTCGTCGAACGCGACGATCTCGCCGTCGAGGACGGCGGGCCGCCCGATCGCCTGGGCCAGCGGCGCGAGCTCCGGATACCGCGCGGTGATGTCGACCCCGTTGCGGCTGCGCAGGCGCAGTTGCCCCTCGGGCGTCACCGCGACCAGGGCACGCACCCCGTCCCACTTGAACTCGAAGCGATGACCGTGGCCGACGTCGGCGGCGCGTCCCGGGACCGCCAGCATGGGCTTCAGCGTCGCGAACTCCATCGATCTCCCGTGCGTGGTCGGGGGCGGTCCGGGATGGCCGGTAGCGTGCCGCGGCCGGACGTACCAGGGGTGGTTGGTGGTGAACGAGCGTCTGCTGCTTCGACCGGTCCGCGACGACGACGGCCCGCAACTGGTCGCGCTCATCGGTGCCGCCTACGACGAGTACCCGGGTTGTGTACTCGACCTGCCCGACCTGGACGACGACCTGCCCACGCCGGCGACCACCGCCGCCCGGCGTGGCGGCCGCTGGTGGGTCCTGGAGGACGACGGTGCGGTGGTCGCCAGTGTCGGCACCGGCGCATTGGACGACGACTGCCGGGTCGAGCTCAAACGCCTCTACGTGGCCGACTCGCACCGGCGGCGAGGCCTGGCGAGCCTGCTGGTCGAGCGGGTCCGGGCCCACGCGGCCGGCGTCGGTGCCACCCACGTCGTGCTGTGGTCGGACACCCGGTTCGTCGACGCGCACCGCCTCTACGAACGCCACGGGTTCGTCGACACCGGTCGGCGGCGCGACCTGCACGACCCGTCGGACACCACCGAGATCCAGTTCGAGCAGCCGGTCGACGCGCCGGCCGAGGCACGCCGCGCCTGGTCGTGGGACGGCCCGTTCGGGGTCGAGCACGTGCGCTGGGTCGATCTGCCCGACGGCGCCGTGTTCTTCGGCGAAATCACCGACACGGGTGAGGAGCGGCTCGGCGGCCCCCTCGTCTACAGCGTCGAGGTGGACGCGGACTGGCGGACGCGCCGCGTCCTGGTCGCCGGGCCGACCGGGGTGCGGGTGCTCAGCAGCGACGGGGCCGGCCGCTGGTGGCGGGACGGCCGGCCGGCCGAGGAACTCGAGGGCTGCCTCGACGTCGACATCGAGGCCACGCCGCTGACCAACACCCTGCCGATCCGGCGGGCCGGCGCCGGGCCGGTCACCGCGGCCTGGGTGCGCGTCCCGGACCCGGCCGTGGAGCCGCTGCACCAGGCCTACGAGGCCGACGGCGACGGCCGGTGGACCTACCGGTCGGCCGGCGGGTTCGTCGGTGGGCTGACCGTCGACGACCAAGGGCTCGTGATCGACTACCTCCAGCAGCACGACGACGGCTCGACGACGCCCATCTGGACCCGCGTCGCGCGGGATCACAGGTAGCGCGCGGTCACCTGGCCGACGAACGCCTCGAGCACGTCGAGTTCGGTGAGTTGCTCGACCACCAGTGCGTCGTCGACGTCCGCATAGCGGTCCACGAGCACGTTGCGGAAGCCGACCGCCCGAGCCATGCCCTCGCCGGTCGCCCGTTCGAGGACGTCGTGCTGGAGCAGCCGGCGCATGGCGTCGGTATTGGTGGCCGGAGTCTGGAATCCCTCGGCCGCACACACGTGCTGCGCGACGTCGATCGCCGCCTCGATCGCCGTGACGAAGCGGTACTTGACGTGATCGAGCACGACCTCGTCGGCAACCAGTCCCGGAGCGCCCGAGGCATCGCGAAGGCGCCCGACGTCGTCGGTCACCCGGCGGAGCAGTCGTGCCAGGCGCTCGACGTCAACCACGGTGCGTGTCCGCGAAATCCCGGCGGGCCCGCTCGATGCGGTAACGCTCGTCCGCGAAGATCTTGCGCATGGTCGCCTGCCACGCGACGCGGGCGGGCCGATCGGCGTCGAGGATCACCTCCCCGTGCATCGCGACGCGGCCGGCCAGTTCCAGCGGTGCGTTGTCGAGCACCAACAGGTCCACGTGCTCGGGGAGACGGCTGCGTAGCTCCAATTCGTCGACGTCGGCGCCCAACCAGGCGGCCACGTCCAGATCCGAGCCCGCGCGGCTGGTCCCCGCCGCCCGGCTGCCGTGCAGGAACGCGAAGGGAACACCGGCGTCACGCAACAGCGTGACGACGTCCACATCCGAGCCATGCGAGATCATGCTGCGCATCGTGCCACGTCGCCACCCGTCCGGCGTGTCGGGCGGTCGACACGGCAGCCGGCGGGTCGCGACGAAGTCGCGGCCCGCGAGCAACGCCCGCCGGCATCGAATCCGCGCACCGAGCGGCCCGCAGCGCGTCCGAGGCCCCACGGTGCCTCACGTGTCACGGGGCGGTCATAGGCTGGGCGTCGTTCGAAGCGTCTCCGCGGAGGCGCGACGTCGCGGGCGCGTCTCGGCGGAGGCGCGCCACCGATCGCCGGAGGTCATGTCCGTGTCCGACGCTGCCACGCCCGAGGACCGGCCCGACTTCGTGGGACGGGTGATCGGGACCGAGGACGCCACGCCGCTCGAGTTCTGGGTCGGTGTCGCCCCCGACCGGTTCCTCCAGCTCGACGACGTGGTCGCCCTGCAGCGCACCCCGCCCGGCCGCGACCCGGTGATGATCTACGGCGTCGTCAGCCAGGTCCGCGCCCGCCACGAGGGCGCGCGGTTCGACTCGGACGTGTTCCTGATCGAGGACGGCGTGCTGCCCGCCGAGGTCGCCGAGGCTGCCAAGGTGCTCTCCACGCGCTTCGAACCGGAGGTGTTCGTCCCGCCGCTGCCCGGCCAGTCGGTGCTCAAGGCCGAGGGCGAGGACCGCGACCAGGCGCTGTTCTTCGACCGGATGGCGGCGCGCCTGCCGGCCGGGTCGTCGCGCGACGGGCAGCCGGTGTTCGTCGACCTCGACTTCGTCGACGGCACCCGCGGCGCGCACGTGAACATCTCCGGGGTCTCCGGCGTGGCGACCAAGACCACCTACGCGACGTTCCTGCTGCACAGCCTGTTCACGTCCGGGGTGGTCGCGTCCGCCCACAACGCCAAGGCGCTGATCTTCAACGTCAAGGGCGAGGACCTGCTGTTCCTCGACCACGAGAACGCCAAGCTCGACGAGGTGCAGCGCGACCGGTATGCGGCGCTCGGGCTGCCCGCCAGCGCGTTCAAGTCGGTCGACTTCTGGGCGCCGCCGCGCCGCGGTGCAGCCAGCGCCGCACCCGACACCGGCGCACGCAGCGAGGGCATCACCTCGTTCGCGTGGTCGCTGGAGGAGTTCTGCCGCGACGGGCTGCTGCCGTTCCTGTTCGCCGACGCCGGCGACGACCGCCAGCAGTACACGATGGTGGTCCACAACGTGACCGCCCAGCTGCAGAAGACGGCGGTGCCGATCGGTGACGGGGCCGTCTCCGTCGACGGGGAGTCGGCCCGCAGCTTCCGGGAACTGATCGACCTGATCCGCGCCCGGGTGGAGGACGAGCTCACCGCACCGGAGTGGGCGGGGCGTGCCGTCGGGATCGGCACGGTCAACGCCTTCGTGCGGCGGTTGTACGGCTCGCAGCGCCACCTCGAGCACCTCATCCGTGGCGACCTGTCGGATCCGCGCAAGCACAAGATCTCGCACGACGCGCAGGTCACGGTCGTGGACATCCACAACCTGAACGACCGGGCCAAGCGGTTCGTCGTGGGCGTCGTGCTGCGTCGGGCCTTCGAGGACAAGGAACGGTCGGGCAGCCCCGACCCGTTGACGTTCATCGTGCTCGACGAGCTCAACAAGTACGCCCCGCGCGACGGCACCTCCCCCATCAAGGAGATCCTGCTCGACGTGGCCGAGCGGGGCCGGTCGCTGGGCATGATCCTCATCGGCGCCCAGCAGACCGCCTCGGAGGTCGAACGCCGGGTGGTCGCCAACTCCGCCATCCGCGTGGTCGGCCGGCTCGACGCGGCCGAGGCCTCGCGCGAGGAGTACGGCTTCCTGCCCACCGTGCACCGGCAGCGCGCGACCATCGTCAAGCCGGGGACCATGATCGTCAGCCAGCCACAGTTGCCGGTTCCGCTGGTCGTGGAGTTCCCGTTCCCGGCCTGGGCGACCCGCCCATCGGAGGCCGGCCAGGGACCGCCACGTGCGGATGGCGCGCTGGTCACGCAGCCCGACGACCCGTTCGCCGACCTCGACGGCGACGGCGGCCTGCCGTTCTGATCGCCCCCGCGACGGTCCTGCGCGGACGACCGGACGGGCACACGGTCGTCGCTCCACGCGGGCCGGACCACTAGCGTCCGCGTCCGGCAGGAGGGCCGCCCGTCGTGTCGTGCAACCGCGTCGCACTCGCGCGTCGCTGCGTGCTCGCCGTCCTCGTGGGGGCGCTGGCCGCCTGTACGGGCGCGGACTCGGCCGCGCCCGAGGAACCCACCACGACGGACCGGCCTCCGGGGGACGAGGCGGATCCCGCCGAAGCGGATCCGGACCAGGAAGCGAGCGCGGAGCCGGCGCGCGACTGTGCCGCGGACGGACCACCCGACGCCCTCACCGACCTCACCGGCGACGACCCCGCTGCCGTCGCGCGCGCCGTCAGCGACATGACGCACCGCTGCGCCGACGTCGTGGTCGTGGCCGCCGCGGGCGACGCCTGGGCGCCGACGCTGGCCGCTCCCCTGGCGGCCGCAGCGGAGGCTCCGCTGCTGCTGGTGGACGACGACGTCGCGACGGTGGTCGAAGCCCTGCACGCGCTCGAGCCGACCCGGATCGTGACGGTCGGCCTGGGCCCGGAGGTACTGGCTGGCACGGACCTGCCGGCCGAGGTCGCCGCCGTCGGCGCCGAGCCGCGCAGCGTCGACGGATCAGACGCGGAGACCGACGACGCGTCGGAGGACGCCGACACCGCCGACACCGGCGACACGGCGACCGATGGCTCCGACCCGGACGCCGACACGGCGGACGCCGGGAGCGAGGCGGCTGCGCTGGCGCTGGCGGTCCTGACCGACCTCGACAGCGGCCACGTGCTCGCGTTCGACGCCGGGCATGCCGGCGCACGGGCGGCCGCCCTCTCCCGCGCGGACGAGGGACTGCCGCTGCTGCCACTACCGACCGACGACGAGGCGCTGCAGGCCACCGTCACCGAACTGCCCGCTTCCGTACGACTGGAGACGCTCGGGCGCAACCAGGACGACGCGCAGGCGTTGGCCGACCGGCTGGTCGACCTCGGCGTGGACGCGGAGGCGGCGACGGCCCCCCGCTTCGCCACCGACCCCAGCGAGGTGGCCTGGTTGGCCGATCCCGGCGACACCGCCTCCTACGCCGTCGCGGCTGCGGCCGCCGGAGCCCGCGGCGAGGTGCTGCTGCCGATCGACGGCGCGGCGCCCTGGCGCGGAGCGGCGCGCACGGCGCGGCTGCGCACGGTCGCTCCCGACCGGATCGCGCTGCTCGGGTCCGTGGACCCCGAAGCCGCGGCGTGGCAGCTGCCGATCGTGCTCGCCGGGCCGCCGCTGCCCGGTGGCGGCTACACCCTCTTCGAGGGTGAACGGATGGTGGCGCTGTACGGCACGCCCGGTTCCACGGCGCTGGGCGCGCTCGGCGAGCAGGACCTCCCCGCGACCATCGACCGGCTGCGCGAGGTGGCCGAACCCTACGGCGCCGACGGTCACGCGGTCCTGCCCGCGTTCGAGATCATCACGACGGTCGCGTCCGCCGCCGCCGAGCCGACCGGCGACTACTCGCGCCGGATCGATCCGGAGACCCTGCGGCCGTGGATCGAGCGCGCCGCCGAGGAGGGCATCTACGTCATCCTCGACCTCCAGCCGGGACGCACCGACTTCCTCGACCAGGCGAGGGAGTACGAGGACCTGCTGCGCCTGCCCCACGTCGGCCTGGCGCTCGACCCCGAGTGGCGGCTCGAGGACGACGAGGTGCACCTGCGCCAGATCGGCTCGGTCGAGGCCGCCGAGGTGCAGCGGGTCGCGGACTGGCTGGCCGAACTCGTCCGCGACGAACAGTTGCCCCAGAAGCTGCTGCTCCTGCACCAGTTCCGGTTCTCCATGCTCCCGGACCGGGACACGATCGAGGTCGGCCCCGAGCTGGCCGGGGTCGTGCACATGGACGGCCAGGGGCCGCTGGGCACCAAGTACGAGACCTACGACGCCATCACCGCCGGCGCCGAGGACCGCTGGCTGTGGGGTTGGAAGAACTTCTACGACGAGGACTCCCCGACCGCCACGCCGGCGCAGGTCCTCGACCTCGACCCGCTGCCCGTGTTCGTCTCGTACCAGTGAGCCATGCGGCCCCCGAGCCGGTTCGCGCCCGGTCAGGCGTCGACCGGCACGCTGTACACCACGACGTTGTCGACGTAGTGGCGGGTGCTTCGATCGAACTCGCCGCCACACGTGATGAGGGTCAGACGGCGCTCGCTGGTGACCGGCCAGATGTCGTCGACCGGCAACTCGTCCTTCGGGGTGCGCGCGGACGACTCGACCACGAACTCCGCCACGTCGCCGCTGTCGTAGTGGACGAGGATCCGGTCACCGGCGGCCAGGTCCCGCAGCCGGTAGAACACGTCCGGTCCCGCCCGCGAGTCGACGTGCGCGGCGATGGCCGCCGGCCCGGGATGTCCGGGCTTGGGGCCTTCCGCGTACCAGCCCGCGAGCCCGAAGTCGGGCACCTCCATGGCGCCATCGGCCTCGAGCCCGAGCTCGACCAGTCGGGCGTCCACGTCGATCGCCGGGACCTCGACACGGATCGGTTCGCCCTGCGGCACGGCGGCCTCGGGTGTCGGGTCCGGCGTCGGTGACGGGGTGGGCGTCGCGCGGGGCGACGGCGAGGCGACCGGTGCCGCCGGCTGTGGCGGCGACGCCGCGGGCGCACCGCCGCAGCCGGTCACCAGCGTCAGGCACAGGACCGCCGCCGCGGCCACGAGGCCACGGCGGCGGTCCGCGCGATCAAGCGCCATGCGTCAGCGGCCGGCGAGGCGGCGGCGCAGCAGCAGCCCGCCGACGCCTGCGAGACCGGCCAGGGCGATCAGGCCCGCACCGCCGTCGGCCGGAGCGGCGCCACCGGCGCCGGCCTCCACCCGGTTGGGACGCGGGACCGCGACCGGCTTCGGGCTGCCCGTGGACGGGGTGCCGCCGGTGTTGCCGCCGCCGACCGCGGCCGGGACGATCTCACCGGCGCTCACGGCGACGTAACCGCCGTCCTGGAAGGCGAGCGACACGTAGAAGTCGAGCGCCCGGTTGGCCGGGACGGTGAACGCGAAGCTGCCCACGCCGTCCTCACCGGCCTCGCCGGCACCCACGACGTCGGGCTCGCCGAACGGCAGGTCCTCGAGCAGCAGGTCCTCGTCCAGCGTGCCGTCGAGGTCCTCGAGGAGGTCCTCGAGGTCACGGATGTAGTCGACGATCTCACGGACGCTGAAGAACTGGACGCCGTAGACGAACTCGCCCGGCTCCATCTCCTGGGCCGTGCAGGTCGCGACGCTGCCGGCCGTGACCGGGTCCGGGCAGTCCATCGACCCGATCGTGAACTCGAAGTCGCCCAGGGCGAAGCCCTCGAACTCGACGAGATAGGTCTCCGCGCCCGGCTCGCCCTGCGCGACGACGCCGTACACCTCGGCGTAGACGACCTCGCCCGGGATGGCGAAGTCGAACGCGATCGTGCCGTCCTCGGCGGGCGTCACGGTCGCGCCGTAGACCTCGCTCGGCTCCTCGAACGCGGCGTCGTCCTCGAGGTCCCCCAACGTGACGCCGAAGATCTCCACGCCCCATTCCGCGTCGACGGCGGGGTCGAGCCCCTCGGCGACGCAGGAGACGGCCTGGCCCGGCTCGAACCAGTAGAACTCGTCGCCGTCGTCGGTGATGAGTTCGGCGTCGCAGACCACCGCGGGGTCCGCGGCAACGTCGTCTTCCTCGTCGGTGGGCTCGCCGTCGGTGGGCTCACCATCGGTCGGCTCGCCGTCGGTCGGTTCGGGCGAGCCCTCGCCCGCGCCGTCATCCTCGTCGGCAGGGTCGTCCTCGCCCCCGCCCAGGTCGTCTTCGTCCTCCTCGGCGACCTGCTCGGTCGGCTCTTCCGTCTCCTGTGCCCACGCACCAGCCGGCGCCACCGCGGCGACGGCGAGCGCGCCCGCCATGGCGGCGGCGACCAGGGTGCCGTTCCTACGGCACCGCGCAACGAACTGCATGATCTCGTCCCCCTCGACGACGCGTCCCCGTTAGCCCCTGCGGCCGGATCGCGGGCGCGGACGATACGCGGTGCCCACCTCGGACAGGTGCACCTGGCCGCCGCTGAGCGTTCAGCGCATCTTCAAGGGTGGAGCGGCGGGTTTCGCTGGAGTCGACGCTCCGCCGGCCGGCCTTGCACGGCGAGCTGGCTCAGGCGTCCGCCACCAGGCGGAAGCGGTGCTCGGGCCGACCGGTCGTGCCGTAGCGCATGCGACGCTCGACCTGTCCCGTCTCCACCAGGTGCTCCAGGTAGCGACGCGCGGTGGCGCGGCTGACGCCGCTCTCGGCGGCGATCTCGGACGCCGATGCGGCGCCGTCGAGGTCGCGCAACGCCGTCACCACCAGCTCGAGGGTCGGGCCCGCCACGCCCTTGGGCGGGTCGGGAGGCACCGGCCGCAGGGCGCCGAGCAGCCGGTCGACGGTCGCCTGGTCGGCCTGGGCCGTCACCGGCAGCTGGGCACGCCAGTCGCGGTACTGGGCCAGCTTGTCGCGGAAGGTCGCGAAGGTGAAGGGCTTGACGAGGTAGTGCAACGCACCGCCACGGATCGCGATCCGCACGGTCTGCACGTCGCGGGCCGCGGTCACGAAGAACAGGTCCGGCTGCGGTTCGGGCAGCGTGCGGATGGCCTTCGCCACCTCCAGCCCGGACCGGTCGGGGAGGTAGACGTCCAGCAGGACCAGGTCGGGCCGCAGCTGCTGGACCTGTTCGATCGCGGCGGCGCCGGTCAGCGCACTGCCGACGGCCTCGAAGCCCGCGAGCTTGTCCACGTACTCGACGTGCAGGCGTGCGACCCGGAAGTCGTCGTCCACCACCAGCGTCCGGATCACGGCGAGGTCCCCTCCGTGCAGGACCCGCCGCGGCCGGACACGCCCGCCGCCGCGGCCGTCGCGGCGGCCGTCCCGGTGGCCGTCAGCGCCGCCACCGGCAGGCTCACGGTGAACACCGCGCCGCCGGCGTTGCGCACCGCGAGCTCCCCGCCGAGGCGCGCGACGACCTGCCGCACGAGCGCGAGACCGATGCCGCGACCGTCCCGGCCGGCGGCCTTGGTCGAGTACCCGCGGTCGAAGACGCGCTCCAGGTCCTCGGCGCGCACCCCCGGCCCGTGGTCGGCGACGACCACCTCCAGTTCGGCCCCGCGCTCGCGCACGGTCACCTCGACCCGCCGGTCGGCGACGGCCGCCTCCACGCACGCGTCGATCGCGTTGTCGATCAGGTTGCCGGTGACGGTCAGCAGCGGCTTGGGATCGGCCAGCTCGCAGCCGAGGTGGCTGTCCGCTGTCAACACCAACTCGACATCGCGTTCGGCAGCGATCGCCGTCTTCGCCAGTAGCAGCGCGACCAGGCTCGGGTCGTGGAGCCGGCCGGCCAGCCGGTCGGACAGCTGCTGGTGGCCGACGGCGGTCGCCGTCAGCAGCGTCAACGCCTCCTCGTGGTGGCCGAGCTCGATCAGCCCCGCGACCGTGTGCACGTGGTTGTCGAACTCGTGGGCCTGGGCCCGCAGCGCATCGGCGACGTCGCGGACCCCGTCGAGCTCGCGCGACAACTCCACCAGCTCCGTGCGGTCGCGCAGCGTGACGACCGTGCCGACCGACTCGCCGCGGACGCTGACCGGCATGCGGCTGGCCACCAGCACCTGCGCCCCGGCGAAGACGGCGACGTCGTCGGCCCGGTCGCGGCCGGTCAGCAGGTCCCGCAACGGTCCGGGAACCAACAGCGCCTCGGGACGCTCGCCGACCGGGTCGTCGTGGAGCTGCAGCAGCCGGCGGGCCTCGTCGTTCACGACGGCGACGCGACCGTCCGGATCGAGCCCGACGAACCCCTCCCGGATGCCGTGCAGCATGGCCTCGCGGTGCTCCAGCAGGCTCGCGATCTCGCGTGGCTCGAGCCCGAAGGTCAGCCGCTTGAAGCGCCTGGCTAGCAGCAGCGAGCCAGCGATCCCCAGGGCCAGCGCCGGCGCCACGAAGAGCAGCGCCGTGGGCAGCTGCTCGACGACGAAGTCCGCGACGACGTGCTCCATCAGGATGCCGACCGACACGATCCCGACCACCTCGCCGTCCGCGACGATCGGCGACTTGCCCCGCACGGAATGGCCCAGCGTGCCGGTCTCCACCTCGACGACGCGACGGCCGGAGAGCGCCGGCCCGGGATCGGTCGACACCCGCTCCCCCAGCCGTTCCGGGTCCGGGTGCGAGAAGCGCAGACCCTGCGCATCGGTGATGACCACGAACGACATGCCCGACGCCTGCCGCACGGCCTCGCCCAGCGGCTGCAGCGTCGAGGTGTCCCGCGCCAGCACCCCCTCGGCGACCGACGGCAGGGCGGCCACGGCGTCGGCGATGGCCAGGGCCCGCTCGCCGTAGTCGGTCTGCAGCTGTGCCCGGGTCACGTGGAACCAGGCGACGGCGCCGACCAGCAGCGTGAGGAGCAGCACGCTGATCTGCAGCAGCAACAGCTGGCCGGACAACGGCAGGTGCCGGCGCACGGTTCCTCCCATCGAGCTGGTCGGCTCGTGTCTCCCCGTGAGCGTCAACGCTAGCGCCGACCGGCCACACCACGGCCTGCACAAAACGAGCAGAACGCGCAGTAGGAAACCAACGACCGCAGTGACCGCATGTCTCGACGTGCCCGCCCGGGCGCCCTTGGGTGACGCCAGCGCGACCAGAGGGTCGCCGCGTCGAACATGGGAGAGATTCGACATGCACAGCTTCTTCACGCGTGCCCGCCCGCTGGCGGCGGTCGCGGCGCTGGCCCTGGCGGCCGCGGCCTGCGGCGCCGACGCGGAGCAGGCCGCCGCCGGCGACCAGGCCGGTGACGATGCCGCGGCAGCCGACTGGGCCCCCTCGGAGCCGATCGACTACATCGCCCCGGCCGGATCCGGCGGGGGGTGGGACACCCTCGCCCGCACGACCGGCCGCGTCCTGGAGGCGTCGGACCTCACCGACGTCGCGTTCCCGGTGCAGAACGTCGAGGGCGGCGGTGGCGCCGTCGGGTGGGCCAACGTGGCCCGCAAGGCCGGCGACGACCACACCCTGTTCGTGACCAGCCCGCCCATCATCCTCGTGCCCCTGGCCGGCGAGTCCGGCCACGACCACACCGACTTCACGCCGATCGCACGCCTGATCACGGACTACATGGTCTTCCTCGTGCCGGCCGACTCGGACCTCGACAGCATCGGGGAGCTGTTCGACCGTGCGGCCACCGAGGGCGACTCGTTCGCGATCGCCGGTGGTTCCGCGCCGGGCTCCATGGACCACATCGCGCTCGCCGGTGCGGTCGACGCCGCGGGCCACGATGCCCGCGCCATCAACTACGTGCCCTTCTCCGGGGGCGGTGAGGCGATGACGGCGGCCCTCGGCGGCCACGTCGACGCCGTCGTGACCGGTGCCGGCGAGGCGCTGGCGCAGATCGAGGCCGGCACGCTGCGGGCGCTGGCAACCTCGGCGCCCGCCGGCGAGTCCCCCCTCGACGGCGTGCCCAGCCTCGCCGAGGAGGGCATCGACCACGGCTTCGACATCTGGCGCGGTGTGATGGGCCCGCCCGACATGGACCCGTCCGCGGTCGCCTACTACGAGCAGTTGTTCGCCGACATGCTCGAGCTCGACGAGTGGGCCGAGCAGCGCGACGGCCTCGGCTGGATCGACGCCTACCAGGACGGCGCCGAGTTCGGGGCCTTCCTCGACGAGCAGCGCGCCCAGTTCGAGACCATCCTCGACGACCTCGGCCTGTTGGGCTGAGACGCCGCCGGCGCGGGTGACCGGGAGCCTCCGGCGTTCCGTCACCCGCCCCGTGCGGTGGCTCGAAAGCGCTGCTGCCATGGACACCTTCCGCGTCACCGACCGCACCATCGGCCTCGTGGTCGGGGTGCTCGCCACCGTCTACCTCGTCGCTGCCTGGCGGATCACCGCGTTCTCGCTCGGCAACGTCCCGGTCCAGTCGCGCGCCTTCCCGCTGGGTCTGGGCTTGGCGCTGCTGACCATGTCGCTCGTGCTCGTCACGCGGCCTTCCGCGGCCACGGCCGCCGACGACGACGAGGACGGCGACGTGCCGGCCACGACGCCCGCCGAGGCGCGTCCCATCCCCCACCGCACCGACGACGACCGCGTCGAGGTGGCCGTGCTGCTGCTCGGCGCCGTCGCCTACGTCGTCGCGTTCGTGCCCCTGGGCTTCGTCGTGTCCACGATCCTCTACGTCGTCGCGATGGCCTGGTGGTTCTCGCAGGCGCGCCTGTGGGTCGCCTTCGTCGTGGCGAGCGTCCTGGCCGTCGGTGGCCAGTTCGCGTTCGCCGAGCTGCTGCGTGTGCGGCTGCCCGGCGGGCTGCTCGCACCGCTCGGGTTCTAGGAGGCGGCCGTGACAGCGCTGCAGAACCTCGCCTTCGGCCTCTCGGTCGTCTTCGAGCCCGGCAACCTGCTGCTCGTGCTGCTCGGCGTGCTCGCCGGCACGATCATCGGCATGCTGCCCGGCCTCGGGCCGATCACCGCGATCGCGCTGCTGATCCCCACCACGTTCGGCATGGAGCCGGCGTCCGCGCTGATCCTCCTCGCCGGGGTCTACTACGGCGCCGTGTTCGGCGGCTCCACGTCGTCGATCCTGCTCAACGCGCCCGGCATCTCCGGCACCGTGGCCACCAGCTTCGACGGCTACCCGATGGCCCGGGCGGGCAAGGCCGGCAAGGCGCTCGCGATTGCCGCGATCGCCTCCTTCGTCGGCGGCACGTTCGCGCTGCTGTGCCTGGCGCTGATCGCCCCGCTGCTCGGTGCCGTCGCCGTCTCGTTCGGACCGGCCGAGTACTTCGCCCTGATGGTGCTCGGGCTGACGGCCGTCACCTCGCTGTCGGAGGGGCGGCTGACGAAGGGACTGATGGCGGCCACCTTCGGGGTGATGGTGTCGATCGTGGGGATCGACCAGCAGACCGGCACGCTGCGCTACACGTTCGGTCGCCCCGAGCTCTACGAGGGCGTCGACTTCCTCGTCGTCGTACTGGGCGTGTTCGCGCTCGCCGAGGTGCTGCGGCTGGCTCTGCAGCGCGGCGAGAACCGTCAGCAGTCGGTGGGGTCGCTGCGGCTCGGCCGCGCCGAGCTGCGCGAGATCGCGCCTGCCACCGGCCGCGGCTCTGTCGTCGGCTTCTTCACCGGCGTCCTGCCCGGCGCCGGCGCGACGGTCGGCTCGTTCCTCGGCTACGGGCTCGAGAAGCGCATCGCGAAGGACCGGCGCAGCTTCGGGCGCGGCAACCCGCGCGGTCTGGCCGCGCCGGAGGCCGCCAACAACGCGGCCGCCGTCGGCTCGTTCGTGCCGCTGCTGACGCTTGGGGTGCCCGGGTCGGGCACCACCGCGGTCCTGCTCGGTGCGTTGCTGGTCGTCGGGATCCAGCCCGGACCGATGATGTTCGCCGAGCGGCCCGAGGTGTTCTGGGGCGTCATCGCCAGCATGTACGTCGGCAACATCGTGCTGCTGATCCTGAACCTGCCGCTGATCCCGCTGCTCGCCCGCATCCTGCGCACCCCGCGGCCCTTGCTGCTGCCGCTGATCGTCGTGTTCTGCGTGATCGGGGTCTACGCCGTCAGCTTCAGCACCTTCGACCTGTGGCTGCTGCTGCTCTTCGGGATCATCGGCTTCCTCATGCGGGCCAACGGGTTCCCGGCCGCGCCGCTGATCCTGGGACTGATCCTCGGCGACATCATGGAGGTCTCCATGCGCCGGGCCCTGCAGATCTCCAGTGGCGACTGGAGCGTGTTCCTCACCAAACCGATCTCCGCCTCGCTGTTGGCGCTCGCGACGGTCAGCCTGGTCGTCCCGCCCCTGCTCGCGCGGCGCGCGGCCCGGCGGGCGACCCGCCACCCTGTCGAGACGGATCGAGAGCCCGTCCCCTGACGCCCGAGGTCGCCGTGCACCTGCTGACCACGATCCTGGCCGCCGTCGCCGGCGCCGCCGCCTTCGAAGCGCTCAAGGTCCCCGCCGGGGCGCTCGTCGGTTCCATGGCAGCCGTGGCGGTCGTCAACCTGACCGGCTTCGAGGTGGCCCACCTGCCCGGCTGGGCGCGCTTCGCGGCGTTCACCGCCATCGGCTGGATCATCGGTCAGGGGCTCGATCGGCAGGTGCTGGCGTCCCTGGGCGAGCGGGTGGGCGTCATCGTCGCCTGCGTCGTCGCGCTGCTGGCGGTCGGCGGCCTGCTGACCTGGCTGCTGGTGCACTTCGGCATCGTCGATCCGGCGACCGCCTTCCTGGCCACGTCGCCCGGCGGGTTGTCGCAGATGGCGGCGCTCAGCGCCGCGGTCGACGCCGACGCCGCGCTGGTCACGACCCTGCACGTGGTGCGCGTCGTGGTCGTGGTGGTCGCCGCCCCGTGGGTGGTGCGCCTCCTGCAACCCGGCTGAGCAGCCGCCGCGGTCGGGGGGCAACGAGCGAGCGCAGCGAGCGAGAAAGGGGACCCGACCCAATCCCGAGCCGGTCGGGGGGCAACGAGCGAGCGCAGCGAGCGAGAAAGGGGACCCGACCCAATCCCGAGCCGGTCGGGGGGCAACGAGCGAGCGCAGCGAGCGAGAAAGGGGACCCGACCCAGCATTCAGAGCCAGATGGGGGACCCAGTCGAGGCCGACTGGGGGGCAACGAGCGAGCGCAGCGAGCGAGATGGGAGACCCAGTCAGGGAATGTCGCAGCCGGTCCGTAGAGTGGCGCCATGCGCATCCTCCACACCAGTGACTGGCACGTCGGTCGTACCGTGCGCGGCCGCAGTCGTGCCGACGAACACCGCGCCGTTCTGGCGGAGATCGCCGGTATCGCTCACGAGCGCGAGGTCGACCTGATCCTGGTCGCGGGCGACCAGTTCGACACCGCGGCCCCGTCCGCGGAGTCGGAGGCGATCGTCTACCGCGCGCTGCTCGACCTCGCCGCCACCGGCGCGCACGTCGTGGTGCTGGCCGGCAACCACGACAACCCGCGCCGGTGGGCGGCGGTGCGCCCGCTGCTGGAGCTGGGCAACGTCCACCTCGCGGACCGGATCGTGCGGCCGGACCAGGGCGGGGTGCTGGATCTGCCCACGCCGTCGGGCGAGGTGGCGCGGGTGGCGCTGATCCCGTTCCTGTCGCAGCGCTCGATCGTGACCGGTGATCAGCTGATGGCGCACGACGCGGCGCAGCAGGCCAGCACCTACGCCGACCGGGCGCGACGCATCATCGCGGCGCTGACGGCCGACTTCGGCTCCGGGGACACGGTCGATGTCGTGGTCGGACACCTCACGGTCGCGTCGGGCGAGCCGGTGCTCGGTGGCGGCGAGCGGCAGGCACACACCATCTTCGACTACGTCGTGCCGCCGCAGGCGTTCCCCTCCACCGCTCACTACGTGGCGCTCGGGCATCTGCACCTGCCCCACCGCATCCCCGGCCCGGCACCGACCTGGTACTGCGGGTCGCCACTGCACCTCGACTTCGGCGAGGCCGACCGCGGCGCGAAGCAGGTGCTGCTGGTCGAGGCAGCCCCGGACACGCCCGCGAAGGTGGAGGGCATCGACCTCACCGCCGGCCGGCGGATGCGCACCGTGCGCGGCAGCGTCGACCAGGTCCTCGCGCGCGGCCGCGACCTCGACGACGACTACGTGCGTGTGCTGCTGGAGGAGGCGCCACGGCCGGGGCTCGCCGACGAGGTCCGCGACGCCCTCCCGCAGGCGGTGGACGTCAGCGTCGTGCGTCCCGTCGACGACGACGCGGCGACGTCCGCGGACGACGTCCCGTTCGACGCGGACGCGCTGCGCCAGTCGCCGGTGGCGCTGTTCGGCGAGTACCTCGTCGACCAGGGCGTCGAGGACCCGCGCCTCGACAAGCTGTTCGCGGAGCTGCTCGACGAGACGGCACGTCCGGACGACGAGGACGGCGCCGGCGACGCGTCGACCGGCCGGACGGAGCCGTCGCGCAGCGCAGGGGGTGGCCGGTGAGACCGCATCGCCTGGAGCTGGAGGGGTTCAGCAGCTTCCGCGACGCCACCACGGTGGACCTGACGGACGCGGAGCTGTTCGTGCTCTCCGGCCCGACGGGTGCCGGCAAGAGCTCGATCATCGACGCGGTCGTGTTCGCGCTCTACGGCAACGTGCCGCGCTACGACGACCGCCGGCTGGTCGCCCCGATCGTCAACCAGAACCGCAACGAGGCGCGCGTGCGGCTGACGTTCACGGTCGCCGAGCGCACCTACCAGGCCACCCGGGTGGTCCGCCGTACCAAGACGGGGGCCACCACCAAGGAGGCGCGGCTCGAGGACGTCACCGACGGCGGCGTCGTCACGCTGGCCGGCAACGCCGACGAGCTGTCGACCGCCATCGGCCGGCTGCTGGGGTTGAGCTTCGAGCAGTTCACCCGGTCCGTCGTGCTGCCGCAGGGCGCGTTCGACCGGTTCCTGTTCGCCAAGCCCTCGGAGCGCGCGGACCTGCTCGTCCAGCTGCTCGACCTCGGCGTGTACGAGGACATCGGCAAGCGGGCGCGGCTGCGCGCGACGCAGGCCGAGGCGCGGGTCGCCGAGCTGCAGCGCCGGCTGGACGGCGAGCTGGCCGAGGCCACGCCCGAGGCCCGCGACGAGGTGGCGGCGCGGCTCGAACGACTCCAGTCGCTGGCGACCCGCTGCGAAGAGCTGCAACCGGAGCTGGACGCGATCGTCGAGGAGGGTCACCGGCGCCGTCGCGATGCGGAGGAGGCGGCGCGCGCCGTGACGACGCTGACCGGGTTGGACCTGCCGCCGGGCACCGCGGAGCTGGGCCATCGGCTGCGCGAGGCGGCCGAGCGCCGCGCCGCGGCCGACGACGCCCTGGCGACGGCCACCGCCGCGGTCGAGGCCGCCGAACGGGAAGCGGACGCCCTGCCGTCAGCCGACGCCGTCGCGGAGTTCGGCCGGCTGGTGGCGGACCTGGCCGCTGCGGACGCACGCACCGCCGAGCTGGCGGTGGCCGCCGATCAGGCGGCGCGGGCCGCCGCGGAGGCAGCGGCGGCCGAACACGACGCCGGGCAGGCCGTTGAGGCGGCCCGTGCGGCGGTGGACGATGCCCGGCGCACGGAGCTGGCGCTGACGCTCGCCGAGCACCTCGAGGTCGGCGCGCCGTGCCCCGTGTGCCTCGGCGAGGTCGCGTCGTTGCCGGACCATCCGCCGGCGACCCGGACCGCTTCGGCGCGGGCGGCGCTGACCGAGGCCGAGGCCGCGGCCCAGCGCGCCCGCCGCCAGCACGCCGATGCCGACCGGCAGGCGGCCGCGGCCGAGAAGGCCGTGCACGCCCACGCCGACCGCGTCGCGGAGCTGGGCAGCCGCCGCGAACAGCTGACGCAGCGGCTGCAGGTGGCCGCGGACCCGGCCGAGCTGCGCACGCTGGCGCAGCGCGTCGACGCCGCGCAGCAATCGCTGGGCGCGGCGAAGGGCGCAGAACGCCAGGCGCGTGCCGCGGCGCGGGAAGCTGCCGTCGCGGCCGACGAGCTACGGGCGCGCGAACGGGCGGCATGGGGCGCGTTCGACCAGGCCCGCGACGCCGTCGCCGCGCTGTCCCCGCCCGCCGTCGACCGTGACGATCTCACGGCGGCCTGGCAGACCCTGCTGGCCTGGGCGCAGGAGCAGGTCCCGCAGGCACAGGCGCGTGCCCGGACCGCCGAGGCCGAGGTGGATCGGGCCAAGGCGCGCTGGCGCGAACTCGACGCGCGGCTGCGACAGGATTGCACCGAGGCCGGCGTGGAGCTCGCGCCGAAGGCGACGCCGGCGGTGGCCGTCGCGGAGGCGGCCGCCACGGCCCGCCACCGGCTCGAGGTGCTGCAGGACCGCCTCGCACGCGCCGGGCAGGCCCGCGAAGAGCTGGCCACGGCCCGCGAGGAACAGCGGGTCGCCAAAGCGCTCGGTGACCATCTGCGAGCCGACGGCTTCGAACGCTGGCTGCTGAACCGTGCGCTCAAACTGCTCGTGGTCGGCGCGTCCGGGATCATGCGTGACCTGTCCTCGGGCGCCTACTCGCTGGGACTGGACGACACGAACCAGTTCCTCGTCGTCGACCACCGCAACGCCGACGAGCCGCGCACCGTCCGCAGCTTGTCCGGCGGCGAACGCTTCCTCGCCTCGCTGGCGCTGGCGCTCGCGCTGGCGGAACACGTCGCCGACCTCGCCGCGGATGGTGCGGCCCGGCTGGAGTCGCTGTTCCTCGACGAGGGATTCGGCACGCTCGACGCCGACACCCTCGACGTCGTGGCCGCAGCGATCGAGGAACTCGGCTCGCGCGGGCGCATGGTCGGCATCGTCACCCACGTGCACGACCTCGCCGAACGCCTGCCGGTGCGCTTCGAGGTGCGCAAGGGGCCGTCCGGGTCGCTGGTGCGGCGGGTCGACGCAGGCCAGCCTTCAGCGGAGCTGGACGCGGGGGACGCGGCATGAAGCTGGTCGTGGACAGCTGGGCACCCGAACTGGGTGGGGCCGGCGGCGGGGACGACCTGCCGGCCGGGCCCGGCGACGTCGATCCGAACGTCGAGGTGCCCGCCGCCGACTGGGCGCCGCGGCGACCGGCCGTCGTCAGCGACCGGCCCGTCGGGTTCGTCGACGGCGTGCGCCGCGTCGAGGGCGTGCTGTGGCGGGCCGACGACACCCCGGACGGCGCCGTCCGGCAGGCGGCCGCGGTGTCGATCGCTGCCGGCGCCGTGTGCTGCACCGGCGACAAGGCCACGATCACCACCACCGAGGTGCAGCGGCTGCTGGTGGGGCCGGCCGGCTTCCAGGCCCTGCAGACGCGGGCCGGGCGGTTCGAGCCACGCGCCGTCGCCGACGACGACCCGGCAGCGCTGCAACGGGGCATGCAGGAGCGTCTGCGGCGGCTGGAGCGCCGGTTGCTGGACCAGCTCGCCTGGCCCGACGGGGTCGGCGAGGTGGGCCTGCTCGTCCTCGATGGTCCGCTGGACGGGTCCGTCGAGGTCCCCCATGCCGTCGGCTACGTGAAGACTCACCACGTCGCGTACCTGCCCGAGGAGGTGCGCCACGTCATCACCGCGCTCCGGCCCGGCGAACGCACCCCGCTGTTCCTGGCGCAGTCGTCGTGGACCCGGTTCAGCTGGTACCTGCGCCTCCCGTACGGCGGCGACCACCCGTGGGCGGGGATCGTGCGCTGCGAGGCGTCGGCCGACGTGGGTCCCGCGGACGCGACCCGGCTGGCGGACCTCGCGGCCGGGCAGCTGCCGCGGTTCGCGTCGCGGCCGCACAAGGACCGCCGCGCACCCCAGAACCTCTACCCCATCGCCGGGCTCGAGCGGCATCTCAAGCGTCTGCTCGGTGACGGCAACCACGTGCTGCGGGCGCTGCGTGACGCCGCGCGGCAGCAGACCGTCGCCTGAAACCGACGACTCGGCAACGGATCGGCCGCGGGGCGCGTCGTGACGGTCATCCGCATTCCGAGAGACACCGGAGCACCTGGCATGAGCGTGATGAAGGAACGCATGCTGCGCGGCGAGCTGTACCTCGCCGCCGACCCGCAACTCGAGGCGGACAACGCCCGGGCGCAGCGGCTGCTCGACCGCTACAACGCGACCGGCCACGACGAGCAGGGCCTGCGGGACCGGCTGCTGCGTGAACTGCTCGGCGCGTGCGGCGACGGCGTGGTGGTGAAACCGTCGTTCCGGTGCGACTACGGCCGCCACATCAGCATCGGCGAGGGCACGTTCGTCAACTACGACGCGATCTTCCTCGACGTCGCCCCGATCACGATCGGCGCAGCCGGCCAGATCGCCACGCGGGTCCAGCTGCTGACCGCCACGCACCCGGTCGACCCGGGACCGCGGCGGGCGGGCTGGGAGTCCGGCCAGCCGATCATCCTGGGCGACAACGTCTGGCTCGGCGGCGGCGTGATCGTGTGTCCGGGCGTCACGATCGGTGACGACACCGTGGTCGGCGCCGGCGCGGTCGTGACCCGCGACCTGCCGGCCGGGGTGGTCGCGGTCGGCAACCCGGCACGGATCCTGCGCGAGATCGGCGAGACCGACCGGGTGGCGGTCCCCGACCGGGCCTGAGGGTGGTGTGGGCAGCGACGCGAACGAACGTGTAGGCTGTCCGCTCACGCGCTGGTCAGGACCGCAAGTTCCTCGCTTTCGTCGGGAACATCCTGGGCCGGCGCGTTTTCGATAGGAAGCGAAACATGCCAGAGGGCACCGTCAAGTGGTTCAACGCCGACAAGGGCTTCGGGTTCATCAGCCCGGCCGAGGGCGGCGAGGACCTGTTCGTCCACTTCTCCGCGATCCAGGCCCAGGGCTACAAGTCCCTGGACGAGGGTCAGCGCGTCGAGTTCAACGTCGGTCAGGGCCAGAAGGGCCCGCAGGCGACCGAGGTCACGCCCCTCTGAGGGTGACCCGACGACGATCCTGAGGTTCGCACGACGGCGTTGCTGCCCGACGGACACCAGAATCGACACGAGCCCCGCCTCCCGGCGGGGCTCGTGCTCTTTCCCGGCGCCCTCCGGTTCAGCCGGTCGGCAGGGCGACCAGCTGCTCGTGGATCTCGTCGGCCCAGGCGGCGATCGCCGCCCAGTCGCGGAAGTCGCCGACCGGCGCATGCAGGGCCCGGACGATCGCCCGCTCGGCGAACCCCAGCGATCCCCGGTCGAGCCGGCCGGCGAACGTGCGGTGACCGCGGGCGGGCAGGGTGCGGAGCAGCTCGCGCGGCTCCGCGGCGTCCTCGACCGGCTTGGGCGGGTCGCCGACCGGGCCGGAGGAGAACAGCCACACCGGCCGCTCCGAGAGTACGGCCGTCGAGCGTTCCACCAGCTGCCGCGCCGGGTCGAGCCAATGGCCGGCGTACACGGCGCTGCCGAGCACGACGGCGTCGAACCGTTCGACGTCCTCGACGACCTCCGGGTCCGCGACCACCACCCGCAGGCCGTGGCCGGCCAGCCGCTCGCCGATCGCGGCGGCGATCTCTCGGGTTGCACCGTGGCGGGAGGCCGCCGACACCAGGACCTGCATGGTCTCACCTCGTCCCTGGACGCCCCCGTCGCTTCGGGGTTACGGTCCGAGCCTGTCCCCGGATCAGCGACGCCGACAGGGCGCTTCGTCCGGTCCCGGCCGGGCCATTCGCCTCCCGAGCCGGACGTGGCCCCGGGCGGAGGACAGTGATCCACCGGCCATGACCACGACGGCGGCTCCGGTCGATAGGTTGCCGAACCGGGGACGGCAGGAGTGAACGCGCAGTGGCCGATCGCATGGACGACGCGAGCCGCCATGCCGCCGACGACGCATTGCGGCTCAGTGAGGAGCGTTTCCGGCTCCTGGTCGACAGCGTCGCCGACTACGCCATCTTCATGCTGGATCCGACCGGCATCATCCAGAGTTGGAACGTGGGTGCCCAGCGGCTGAAGGGTTACGCAGCCGCGGAGGTCATCGGCCGCCATTACTCGCTGTTCTACACCCCGGAGCTGCGCGAGGAGCGGTGGCCGGAGCGACTGTTGGCGACGGCACTGGCGGAGGGGCGTGCCGAGCACAGCGGCTGGCGCGTTCGCAAGGACGGCAGCCGGTTCTGGGCCGACGTCGTCATCACGGCCCTGTTCGACGACGCCGGCGTCCACACCGGCTTCGCCAAGGTCACGCGCGACATGACCCAGGCCCACGAGACGGCGCAGGCGCGCGAGCGCGCGCTCGAGGAACGACAGCATGCCATCAGCCGCCTCCAGGAGCTCGACGAGTGGCGACGCGAGCTCGTCGGCGCGATCGTCCACGACCTGCAGACGCCGATCATCGGTATCAGCGGCTTCGTCGACCTGCTGGCGACCGGGGCCATCACCGACGAGGAACGGCCGCAGATCTTCGAGCGGCTGCGCTCCAACGCCCGCTCGCTCCAGGAACTGGTCACCAACCTGCGTTCCTACACGCTGCTCAGCGACGGCCGCGTCCAGCTGCAGCCGGAGAAGGTCGCGCTGCGCGACTTCGCCGGGGACCTCGTCGCCGACATGTCCCCGGTGCTGGCCGACCACCCGGTCCGCCTGACGCTGGACGAGCTGGACGTCGAGGCCGACCGTGGCGCGCTGGAGCGCGTGCTGCGCAACCTGCTCGGCAACGCGGCCCGGCACACGCCCGACGGGACGCCGGTGCAGGTGCGCGGCTACGAGCAGGGCGACGACGTCGTCCTCGAGGTGCGCGACGAAGGCCCCGGCGTCCCGCCGCAGCTGCTGGCGCGAATGTTCGACCGTTTCGAACGCGGCACCGCCGGCGGGACGGGGCTCGGCCTGTCCATCGCCCGCCAGCTCGTGGAACTGCACGGCGGCACGATCGACGTGGAGAGCGCACCGGGAGAGGGCGCGACGTTCCGGGTCCGCCTGCCGCGCCGCCGCCCCTGACACCGGAGTCCCTCGAAACGGGGCCACGTGAGCCGTTCAGGTCGGTGTCGTGTCGGACTCGACGGCGGCGCGGAACTCATCGAGGATCCACCGATGAGTTCCGACGTCCCACGGCGTCGGTAGAACGACGGATGACGTTCACGAAAGGGAGTCGGATGGCGGGCGTACGCGTGTTGGTCGGCACGACGAAGGGCGCGTTCGTGCTGCGCTCGGACGAGCGCCGGCGGGACTGGGAGGTCGAAGGGCCCCTCTTCGGCGGCTGGGAGATCTTCCACGTCACGGGATCGCCGGTGGATCCGGACCGGCTCTACGCCTCGCAGGCCGGCGGCTGGTTCGGCCAGGTGATCCAGCGCTCGGACGACGGCGGCCGGTCGTGGAGCGCTGTCGGCAACGAGTTCGCCTACGACGGCGACCCCGGCACGCACCAGTGGTACGACGGCACACCGCACCCCTGGGAATTCGCCAAGGTCTGGCACCTGCAGCCGTCCCTGACCGACCCCGAGGTGGTGTTCGCCGGCATCGAGGACGCGGCCCTGTTCCGCTCCGACGACGGCGGCATGACCTGGGCGGAGCTGTCGGGGCTGCGCTCGGGCACGTCCGGCCCGTCCTGGCAGCCGGGCGCCGGTGGGCTGTGCCTGCACACCATCGTGCTCGACCCCACCGACGAGCAGCGCATCCTCGTCGCCATCTCCGCCGCCGGCGTGTTCCTCAGCGAGGACGGGGCGACGTTCCGCCCGGCCAACAAGGGGCTGCGCTCCGGCGAGATCCCGGCCGAGGAGGCCGAGGTCGGCCACTGCGTGCACAAGATCGCCCGTCACCCGTCACGGCCGCGCACGCTGTACATGCAGAAGCACTGGGACGTGATGCGCAGCGACGACGGCGGTGGCAGCTGGGAGGAGGTCAGCGGGGACCTGCCCACCGACTTCGGGTTCGCCATCGACGTGCACGCCCACGAGCCGGAGACCGTCTACGTCGTCCCGATCAAGAGCGACTCCGAGCACTACCCCATCGACGGCGCCCTGCAGGTCTACCGCAGCCGCACCGGCGGCGGCGAGTGGGAGCCGCTGACGAAGGGTCTGCCCCAACAGCACTGCTACGTCAACGTCCTGCGTGACGCGATGGCCGTGGACGGACTGGAGTCGTGCGGCGTGTACGTCGGCACCACCAGCGGTCAGCTGTTCGGCTCGGCCGACGCCGGTGACACGTGGGTGCCGATCGTGGAGGGGCTGCCGCGCATCCTCTCCGTCGAGGCGCAGACGCTGCCATGATCCGCGTCCTGCTCCCCCACCACCTGCGCAACCTGGCGCAGGTCGACCACGGCGAGGTCCGCCTGGACGTCGAGGCGCCGGTGACCACCCGGGCCGTGCTCGACGCGCTCGAGGCCGCCTATCCCGTCCTGCGCGGGACGATCCGCGACCACGGCACCCACCGGCGTCGCGCGTTCGTGCGCTTCTTCGCCTGCGGCGAGGACCTGTCCCACGAGCCGCCGGACCAGCCGCTGCCGGACGCCGTCGCGCGCGGCGACGAGCCCTTCGCCGTGATCGGCGCGATGGCCGGTGGCTGAGCGCACACCGACGTGGCAGGATCGCGCCGATGACCAACGGGCCCGCCAACACCCAGCACCTGCGCGACCTCGCGCTGCTGCGCCGCGTTCGCGATCGGATCGACCGGGAGTACGCGCAGCCGCTGAACGTCGAGGCGCTCGCACGCGGGGTCCACATGTCGGCCGGCCACCTCAGCCGTCGGTTCCGGCTCGCCTACGGCGAGTCGCCCTACAGCTACCTGATGACCCGCCGCATCGAGCGGGCGATGGCCCTGCTGCGGCGCGGCGACCTCAGCGTCACCGAGGTCTGCTTCGCGGTCGGCTGCGCGTCGCTGGGCACCTTCAGCACCCGCTTCACCGAGCTGGTCGGAGTTCCGCCCAGCGTCTACCGCCAACAGCAGGCGCAGGCCGCCGCCGGGATGCCACCGTGCGTCGCCAAGCGGGTGACCAGACCGGTCAGGAATCGAGAAGCACCGGTCTCCGCCACACCCCTAGCGTGACGCCGTCCAACGATCCCGACCCCGGAGGTGACCGCCATGGACATGATCATCCACTCCACCTTCCTGCCGCACGACGACGCCGAGGCGTCGCTGGCGTTCTACCGCGACGCGCTCGGCTTCGAGGTGCGCAAGCAGGTCGAGTACGGCGGCATGCACTGGAACACGGTCGGTCCTCCGGGGCAGCCCGACGTCAACATCGTCCTGCACCCACCGGGCGCCGACCCCGGCATCACCGAGGACGAGCGCCGCACCATCGCCGAGATGATGGCCAAGGGGACCTACGCCAGCATCATGCTGGCCACCAAGGACCTCGAGGGCACGTTCGAGCGGGTGCAGGCCAGTGGCGCGGAAGTCGTCCAGGAGCCGACCGACCAGGCCTGGGGAGCGCGCGACTGCGCCTTCCGGGATCCGGCCGGCAACATGGTTCGCGTCCAGGAACTGCGCTGAGTCGTCCGATGGCGCAGCCCCGTGACCGCCAGGCACGCAAGGCGGACTCGCTGGCGATGCTGGCGACCCCGGCGATCGACGCCTGGGTCGCCACGGCGTCGGCGGTCGGCGCGCCCCACCTCGTCCCCCTGTCGCTGGTCTGGGTGGACGAACGCGCGGTGGTCGCGGTCGAGGAGTCCTCGGTCACCGCGCGCAACCTGACCACGTCCGGCACGGCGCGACTGGCCGTCGGCCCCACCCGCGACGTAGTGATGATCGACGCCGCCCTGGAGAAGGTCGTCCCCGTCTCCGACGACCAGTCGTTGGGGTCGGCCTACGTCGCGCAGGCCGACTGGGATCCGCGCCGCAGCACGGGCTACGTGTTCCTGGTGCTGCGCCCGGTCCGTATCCAGGCCTGGCGCCAGGTGAACGAGATCCCGGGCCGCACGCTGATGCGCCAGGGGTCCTGGCTGACCTAGGAACGCTGCCCGCGCCGCCGCACGCGGCGACGAACCGCTGGAGCCACGATGAGCACGATCACGCAGACCTCCGCGCCGGCACCGACGCGGCACGCTGCCGATAGCCACGACCTGATCCGCGTGCACGGCGCACGGGAGAACAACCTCCAGGACGTGCACGTCGAGTTGCCCAAGCGCCGCCTGACGGTGTTCACCGGCGTGTCCGGCTCCGGCAAGAGTTCGCTGGTGTTCGACACGATCGCCGCGGAATCGCAGCGGATGATCAACGAGACCTACAGCGCCTTCGTGCAGGGCTTCATGCCGACGCTGGCGCGCCCCGACGTCGATCGGCTCGAGGGCCTCACGACCGCGATCATCGTCGATCAGGAGCGGATGGGCGCGAACCCTCGTTCGACGGTCGGCACCGCCACCGACGCCAACGCTCTGCTGCGCATCCTGTTCAGCCGGCTCGGCGAGCCGCACATCGGTCCGCCCAACGCCTACTCGTTCAACGTGCCGTCGGTGTCGGCCAGCGGGGCCATCACCGTCGAACGTGGCGGCAAGACCAAGGCCGAGAAGGCGACCTTCAACCGCCTGGGCGGCATGTGCCCGCGGTGCGAGGGCATGGGCTCGGTCACCGACTTCGACCTGGCCGCGCTGTACGACGACTCCAAGTCGCTCGCCGACGGCGCCCTGACGATCCCCGGCTACAGCATGGACGGCTGGTACGGCCGGCTCTTCAGCGGCGCCGGGCTGCCCATGGACAAGCCGATCGCGAAGTTCACGAAGAAGGAACTGCAGACGCTGCTCTACAGCGAGCCGACCAAGATCAAGGTCGAAGGCATCAACCTCACCTTCGAGGGCGTGATCCCGAAGATCCAGAAGTCGATGCTCTCCAAGGACGTCGAGGCGATGCAGCCCCACGTGCGTCGGTTCGTGGAGCGGGCGGTGACGTTCACGGCCTGTCCGGAGTGCGACGGCACCCGCCTCGCTGCGGAGGCGCGGTCGTCGAAGATCGACGGGAAGAACATCGCCGACGTCGGCGCCATGCAGATCAGCGACCTGCGCGAGTGGGTCCGCGGCGTGGACGCACCGTCGGTGGCGCCGCTGCTGGCCGGACTGCAGCACCTGCTCGACTCGTTCACGGCGATCGGACTGGGTTACCTGAGCCTCGACCGGCCGTCGGGCACGCTGTCGGGCGGCGAGGCGCAGCGCACCAAGATGATCCGCCACCTCGGCTCCGCGCTGACCGACGTCACCTACGTCTTCGACGAGCCCACGATCGGTCTGCACCCGCACGACATCCAGCGGATGAACGACCTGCTGCTGCGGCTGCGCGACAAGGGCAACACCGTGCTCGTCGTGGAGCACAAGCCGGAGACGATCGCGATCGCCGACCACGTCGTCGACCTCGGCCCCGGCGCGGGCACGGCGGGAGGCACGATCTGCTTCGAGGGCACCGTCGAGGGGCTGCGCGCCAGCGACACGATCACCGGCCGCCACCTCGACGACCGCACCCGGCTGAAGGAGGCGGTCCGCTCGGGCAGCGGCGCGCTGGAGATCCGTGGGGCTTCGACGCACAACCTCCGGGACGTCGACGTCGACGTCCCGCTGGGCGTGCTGTGTGTCGTCACCGGTGTGGCCGGATCCGGCAAGAGTTCGCTGATCCACGGCTCGGTCGCCGGCCGCGAGGGTGTCGTCGTGGTCGACCAGGGCGCGATCAAGGGCTCGCGACGCAGCAACCCCGCCACCTACACCGGCCTGCTCGACCCGATCCGCAAGGCGTTCGCGAAGGCCAACGGGGTGAAGCCGGGCCTGTTCAGTGCCAACTCCGAGGGCGCCTGCCCCACCTGCAACGGCGCCGGGGTCATCTACACCGAGCTCGGGGTCATGGCCACGGTCGAGTCCACCTGTGAGACCTGCGAGGGCAGGCGGTTCCAGGCGGCGGTGCTGGAGTACAGGCTGGGCGGACGCAACATCGCCGAGGTACTCGAGATGCCGGTGGCCGAGGCGGAGGCGTTCTTCGGCGCCGGCGAGGCGCGGACCCCGGCGGCGCACAAGATCCTCGACCGGCTCGCGGACGTCGGGCTCGGCTACCTCACGCTCGGGCAGCCGCTGACCACGCTGTCCGGCGGTGAACGCCAGCGCCTCAAGCTCGCCGTGCAGATGGGCGCCGACGGCGGTGTCTACGTCCTCGACGAGCCGACCACCGGTCTCCACCTCGCCGACGTCCAGCAGCTGCTCGCACTCCTCGACCGCCTGGTCGACGACGGCAAGTCGGTCATCGTCATCGAGCACCACCAGGCGGTCATGGCACACGCCGACTGGATCATCGACCTCGGTCCGGGCGCCGGCCACGACGGCGGCCGGGTCGTGTTCGAGGGCACGCCCGCCGATCTCGTGGCCGCCCGCTCCACCCTCACCGGCGAGCACCTCGCCACCTACGTCGGCGCCTGACGGCGCAGCACGGAGAGGTTGGCCGTGCACCGTCATGCCCGGGCGTGCCGACCGACGAGGTGAGCCGGCCCCGCCCGGCCCGTCACGTGACTTCTACCCGCCGCCACCAGCAGCCGAGTCCGCACCTCGGCGTCGAGGTGGTGCGCGAGAACGCGTTCGCGTGCGGCGGCGACGGGGGCGCTCGCTCGCCGGTGCGCGGGGGCGAAGCCATTACGCAGCGCCCGCTCGGCTCGTCCGAGCGACACCGCGGCGACGAGATCACCTCCGATACCACGTGCCCGCTGACGGTTCGCCGTTCCACGTTCGGCACGGCGCCACACCGAAAACCTGACTCTCGCCATGTTGTGGGTAGCGGACGGAGGTCGGGCGGGCTGGCGACAACCCGAAACCTGACCAGGGTCAG